>JBCCNE010000379.1:0-5262 GCA_039026015.1 Cyanobacteria bacterium P01_C01_bin.70
CTTCTGGAAGGCACGCGAGACTGCTGTGGTTTATTGTCAGGCAGCGTTGCTGGCTGAATTTGTACGGCTTGAGCTTGTGGCGGCGTGCCCATCCCGTAAGTCAGGTGATAGCTCTGGGCTAACATCCAGAAAAACAGTGATGGACTGGTCTTTTCCACCCACTTTTGATTGTTACTAAGCCAAGCCGGGAACCAGCTGAATAGCCACAGGATAAAAGTCTGCCAGGTGTAGTTAAGGTAGCTACCAACCCAGCGCAACAAGTCTTTAGCCCCGGCGAGCTGCCAGATCCACAACAAGAGGGCAGGGTTTTTAGTGGCAGCCGTAAGCGCCATGCGATTAAATTCGCTCCAGGTGGCTCGGTCTTTGATAAAGCGATCAGCCACATCGCCTTCCTCAGCTTCTAAGATGCCGAAAAAGGTATTCAGCATTGAATTAATGCGGGCGGGCGGAATGGCTTGGCCAGTCGGGGCCATCATGCCTTTAGAAAATAGCCAAGTAATCGCAACATTGCTTTGGAAGGCACGAATCTGATTGAGGTGTCTCGCTTTGAGCAGGTCATAACGCAGAGCGACCTCTAGCAAATGCGTTAATCGTGGCAGATTCCTCACCAGGGAACCGAAGCCGGTAAAAACGAGTGGCGACTGTAAGGAAGCAGCGTCACCGATCGCAATTAGTCGGTCAAAGGCGACGGTGCGATCGTCTTTTCCCAAGCTAAAGTAGCCCGGAATGTAGCCAAAAGTGGGTTTGCGCCAGGTGAGTTTATCAAGATTGCAGCGGCGATATTCTGGCAGGATGTGAAAAAAGTCTTCGTACATCGCCAACAACGAGCCGGGATTATCAGGGTGCACTTCATGGTAGTGAAACAGATAAATTGTCAGCTCATTTTCCTTAGCGGGAAATAGCTCCCAAATCAGTTGGCGACCACGAGAAATGTCACCGTGGCTAAAGAGGACGTCGCCATAGGTGGCGTTCCACACAGCGGGGGCAAACCCGCTAGAAACGCAAGCGCCTACGGTTGGGCAAACGCTATCAAAGGCACGGCCATTATTCAGCTGCCAAGCAATCGGCGACGCCGTGCCCATGGCGTCGATTAGTAGTCGAGCTTGGGCTGTTCTGGACTCACCGGTGGAGCGACGGCGAGCAGACACGGTCACATCTTCTTCACGAACGTGGGCGCACTCGAATTCGGTGCCGTCCCAAATTAGCCCCCCAGCAGCCAGGAGCTTTTCGCCACAGCGTTTGAGTAGCGCTTCCGAATCCAGCGCAATATTTAACACTGTGGGAGTATGCAGCACCGAAGCTTTGGCAACAGCCGGGTTATTCGCGTCAAAAAATTTATTAAAACCGTCTTCGTATTCACGGGCAATCAGCGACTGAAATTCAGCTTCAGTAAACAACCCCAGATTAATCAGACTCTGAAACTCTTGCCGAGAAATATTCCACTCGCGGTTCATGCGACCAAAGGGCAGGCGCTCAATCAGCAAGACCTTGTAGCCTAAGTTAGCCATCACCGCCGCATGAATAATGCCCAACGCGCCGCCCACGTAGACTAAATCCACTTGGGTAGCATCAGGATCGTTTACGCTCGCTGGCTCGCGGCTGCGAAAGATAACCGGCTTGGGATCTTGGGGCGATCGCACGCTATCGCGCCAGCGTTTTTCCCACCAGTAGACGCGCTCTAGGTCAGCTTCCCCATTGGGCATGCGCTGAAAATAGGTGACCGTTTTAGGGTAGTGAGGCGTGAGCGCCTCAAAAATTGTTTCCTGGTTGGGGTCAAAGGGGGGCAGTTCGGGATAGGCGGGCGGGAACGCTGAGCGGAGAGCTTTTTCTAGCTGCTTGAGCGTCTTTGATTCCTGGGGCAGGGCGGTTTGGCTCCAGCGAAAGACTTTCAGATAAGTCGTGCGTTGTAAAGACCAAACAAAGATTGACAAGGTCGGGGATAAGTCACTGCCACTAGACTCTGTAGGCAATTCGAGTCGCACCCCATCAACCGTGGCGATCGCCACCCCCACGGGCGCTTGCCAGTCTTCTTGTAACCAGCGGCGCACGGCCAAAGTATCAGGTGTCGGAACCTCGATGTAAAGCAGTTCTTTCATCAGGACGGATATAACAGACAGAAAATTAATTAATAAAGTGAACCCAACCTTTGCTCTTTTAACTCTGGGATAAAAGACGTTGGCATCCGTTAATTTTGTGATCTCTCTTACATTAACCTTTTGGGGCTCCTCTCTTACAATCGCAGTCCTAAACGGCAAAGATACTGCACAGTACTGCCTGGAGAAAACGGGTAGTCCTTGAATAGCTAGGGAATACGAAGTTCTGCTGGTTAATCGGATGGCCCGAAAAAAGAATCTTCCTGAAGCCCAGGAGCCCGGCCCAAGCCAATGACTGTCTAGCAGGGGTAAATTTCCCCAACGCTCCTAATTTAATCGGCATCAATGTTGCTTGCACTGGCTCTACTGTTGCCGCTGGGGCAACCGCAGCCGTTTTACGAGTAGCGAACGCAGCGGCGTTCACAGGCTGGAGCAGGCGATCACCTGCCTATAAGCCGCAAATTCGATGGCTTGACATCCTATAGTTTGTCATCAGGGAGCGGCAAGTCGCCAAAGCCCTGGGACTGTAAAAGCCGCTGCCGTCGCTGCCGGGCCAGGGCCTGTAAGTCCACATTCAAGTCTGTTTCATCGACGATTTCACCCGTGAGCTCTTCCAGGATGTCTTCTAAGGTGACGACGCCGGAGACGCCGCCATACTCATCTACAACGGCAGCAATATGCTCGCGGTTGCGCTGAAAATCTTGCAGCAGCTGATCAGCGCGCTCACTCTCGGCGATAAAGCGAATGGGGCGTTGGAGACTGTTCGCTGCGCGATCGCCTTGACCTTCAATTAGCGCCGTGAGCAATTCATCCTTGAGGACAATGCCTTGAATGTGGTCAATATCTTCTTCGATTAGCAAAATACGGCTGTGGGGTGAGGCCAGAATCTCGGCTTTCAGCTCGGCGATCGCGGCGGCCCCCGGCACATAGGTCAGCTCTACTCGGGGCGTCATGATCTGAGCCGCCGTCACATCATTGAGGCGAAACACGCGGCGAATCATTTCGGCCTCATCTTCTTCGATGATGCCCTCTTGATAGCCGATGGACGCGAGCAGCTTAATCTCAGTTTCGTTGGTGGTCGGCAGGCGTCGCCGTCGGGTAAAGGGTGCAGTAATGCGCTCCAACATGATGATAAATGGCGTCATTGCCCACGTCGCCCCCCGCACCGGCACCGCCATAAACAGGGCAATGCGTTGGGCATTTTGCTCGGCGATGGTTTTAGGCAAAATTTCGGCGAACACAATGACTAAAAAGGTCAGAACGCCTGAAAAGACTCCCAGCAGGGCATCACCAAAAACGTTTGCGGCCAAACTGCCAATGACAATGCTGCCGACAATGTTGAATAAGTTATTCAGCACTACAATGGTGGCGATTGGTCGATTGATTTTCTGCCGGATCGACAAAAGCGCTAGTGCTTGCGGCTTTTTAGACTGTGCCAGTTGGCGCACCTTGAGAATCGGCATGGACAACAGCGCTGTTTCGGTTCCAGAGCAGATGGCCGACCCGATTAACATGATGCACACGGCGATCGCAAGTTTGAACATCCTTCTTGCGGTGAACGTTTTCATCGCGGACACCGCTGTTATGATCCTGCTAATCCAACTGTACGCTGCTAGCGCTTGTGTTTGATCCCATGACTGTTCCTGTATTGGATGTTCGGCACTTATCGGTGCAATTCAAAAGTGAAGTTGACCTGATTCACGCTGTCAATGATGTGTCGTTTCAAGTGCCGCGGGGACAAACCCTGGGCATCGTTGGAGAGTCGGGCTCGGGCAAATCTGTAACGGCGCTCAGCATCATGGATTTGGTGCCCCACCCCCCCGGTGAGATCACTTCTGGAGAGCTGCTTTTTCAGGCCGATAACGCTAATTCAGTCGTCGATTTGCGATCGCTCCCGCCGCGCCAGATGCAGCAGCTGCGCGGTGATCAAATCTCGATGATTTTTCAGGAACCGATGAGTTCGCTCAACCCGGTTTATACCTGCGGGTATCAGTTGACAGAAGCCATCTTGCAGCACCAAGAGGTTTCTAAAGAAGTCGCCGAAAAGCAGGCGCTCCTGCGACTACAAGAGGTCAAGCTGTTAGACAGCGACGAAGAACTGGCGGCGGTGATCGCGAAGGAGCATCCGAATTGGTCGGAGACCCGAATTTTAGAAGTGGTCGCACAGCGCCAGCAAGAAATGCTTAATCGCTATCCCCACGAGCTGTCCGGCGGGCAACTGCAGCGAGTGATGATTGCGATGGCGATCGCCTGTGACCCGACCCTACTGATTGCCGACGAGCCCACGACAGCCCTAGATGTCACTGTGCAGGCCCGCATTCTCGATTTGCTGCGGGAACTACGTGACCGTCGGGGCATGGGCATGATTTTCATTACCCACGATTTAGGCATCATCGCCGAAATTGCCGACCAGGTGGCGGTGATGTATCAGGGCAAAATTGTGGAATATGGTTCGGTTTGGGAAATTTTTTCCAATCCACAACATCCTTACACCAAGGGCCTGCTGGCCTGCCGCCCGACCCCCAACCAGCGGCTTCGTCAGCTCCCCACCGTGGCTGACTTTATGGAAGTCGTGCCAGACACTAATGGCACTCTTCAGATTCGTGAAAAACTTCAAGATGCTAACGGTGTTAAGGCTCACGAAACGGTGATCACGGCGGCAGAGTCGGCGGCGCGACTAGAGGCCATCACCCAGCAGGGCCCGCTGCTCAAAGTCGAAAATTTGCAGGTGGCGTATCCTATTCGCGGCGTATTCGGCAACACGCAGCGCTACGTCATGGCGGTGAATGATGTCTCTTTTGAAGTCTTTGAGGGCGAGACGTTCGGATTGGTTGGCGAGTCAGGCTGTGGCAAAACCACTCTGGCGCGGGCGCTGCTGCGGCTAGTGCCGGGGCAAGGCCACATCTGGTTCAATGGACAGGATGCCCTTAGTCTCAAGGGAGCAGGCTTGAAAAAGCTGCGGCGAGAAATGCAGTATATTTTTCAGGATCCTTTCAGCGCCCTCGACCCTCGGATGAGCATTGGGGCCGCGATCGCCGAACCGCTAAAAATCCACAGGGTCGCGCGCAGCCGCCGCAACCGTCAAGAACGGGTGGCTTACCTGCTAGAGCGCGTTGGCCTCAATCCCAACTGCATCAACCGCTTCCCCCACGAATTTTCCGGCGGGCAA
>JBCCNE010000380.1:0-5256 GCA_039026015.1 Cyanobacteria bacterium P01_C01_bin.70
CAGCGCTCTAATCGTATTTAAGAGAACTGTGGCTTGCTTGTTCGGCTTCATGGATGAACTCCGGTTTTGGAGTTTTCAGGCTGGCTATTCTCTAAACTGAGGGTCGTTCTGATGGTGTCCAGAACCGCTGCTTCTGCTGGACAAACCCGCTGGTGATCGAGCAGTCCACTGCCCGCCGCTCGGGCGATGCGATCGCAACAGGCATAGAGCAACGCTTTGTATTCGTGTGTTTCCTGTTCAGTGGCCTGTTTGGGTAAAATCGCGATCGCCTGATTGATGCTGGCGGTAGCTTCTGCTATCAGTTCATCCAGATTTTGTTGACGCGTAGTTTGCACGAACTCCATCGCTCGCTTGCGCTTGGCCTGATGGCCAAACAGCGCATGAACAACCCGATTGGTCGGATATTTGCTGGTGGCTCCCGCCAGCTCCTGTCTGAGTGCGGCAGTTTCCATCCAGTCAGATAAGGAGCCGGTTTCTGCGGCTGATACCGCTGCGGCACTCAGAATGACGGCGGAGCCAAGAATGATCAGCTCTTCGAGCTCATAGCCTGCGGTGTAGTCAATATCGTGGTAGTCGCTGGAGTGCAGCTGAAACACATCGTCTTTAATCCAATCCAGAGCGGTTCTAACATTGTGGGACGGTGTCGGCATCAGCCCCAAATACATCACCTGCCGGATGGTCTGCCCCACAGGCCCCACAATTTCATAGCGATCAAACACATTGGCGACCCCCGTTCCCAGGCCCAGCTTCATCATGGTGCCTCGGAAGCTTACCTTACAGGAGGGCAGCGTGTCCTGCTGCTTCGCCTTGGCGATGAGCGCATCCGCGATCGTTCCGCCTTGCTGGTAGGCCACCTGAGCGGTAGCGGGTAGTGTTGCCCCTGCCGCGTCTCCCGGATCGATGACTGAACAATCTCCGGCGGCAAAGACATCTGGGTGCTCAAGTAGCTGTAAGGTGGGCTTTACTAGCAGTTGCCCTCGCCTGGCTCGCTGGCTGTCGGGAATAGGCAAAGACTGGATGAGGGGATGCACCTTGGTGCCCGCAGTCCAGACAATGGTGCCGGCGGTCAGGTGTTGCGCCTCATCGTCCCGGGTAAATTCCACCGCCTCTGGCCGCACTCTCGTCACCGAAGCGCCTAATATTAGCTCCGGTTGAATGGTGCGATGTTCCATTGCCTGCATCGCGGTATCGCGGAGACGGCTGTTGACGTCGCCGCTGAGAATATCGCCGCGATTGAGTAAAACGATGCGAATCTCTGCGGGGTTGCCGGCCATCGCCTCGTACCATTGGGGTAGCAAATCTCCCAGCGTCAAGGCCAGCTCCACGCCCACGGGGCCGCCCCCCACGATCGCGACGGTTAGCAGCGATCGCCGCTCATCGGCAGAGGATGACTGCACCGCTGCTTGCAGCCGCGACAGCAGATGCTGCTTCAGAGCATCGGCATCCGCCTTCGTTTGAAAGGTCAAAGCATAGTCAGCGGCCCCCTCAGCAAAAAAGGCTGGGACATTACCCACCGTCAAGACAAGATTCCCATAGTCGATGGCGGCCCCCTCTGAAAAGTGGAGACGACGAGCTTCTAAATCGACATTAACTACCGTGCCTTTGATAAAAGTGACGTCACGACCTTGGAGCAACTCCACATAGAGAGGATGGGTTTGATAAGACTCCATCTCGCCGCTCATGTAGTCATATAGCAGCGGTTTAAAGCCAAAGCGATCGTTGCGGTCAATCAGGGTAAGCGGATGGGGATATCGCTGATTGGTCAGATGCAGCGCCGTAAATAGTCCCGCAAAACCTGCACCAATAATGACGGTCGAAGAAGCTGGTGAGTTCATGGCAGTTTTAGGCGTTCTAAATGTTTAAAGCAGAACTATATGGCACATAGGTAAAGCAGTTGTTATGGACTCGTGCTGAGGATGCTTATCTCGAGAAAACCGGCTGGAGCAGTTGAGCCGCCATGGTGTCGCTGATGGCCCCTTCAGCAGCTAGCTTCTCAACCGCTGCATTTTGAAACGTTCGCGCAATGCGATCGCTGACTTCGATCTGGTGTGACATCACCGACTCAGGGAACGTCTCTGCAATTTTGCTAATCTCCTTTTCCGCCTCAGCTTGTTCTTGTGCATAGAGATCCAGGCAGGATTGAATCACCTCGATAAAACTGGCGCCACCCTGATCTTGAAATGCTTTAAGCTTCGACGAGACAAGAGCACTGACGCGGGCCAAAATTGCCCAGTAGTCATAGCGAGCGATCGCCATTTGCGATTGCTGATGCCTGAGCCAAGGGCTATTCGGGGTAACCTGCTTAACGAATGCTTGGAGATAGCGGCTCCAGCGGTTTTCCAACGGTATGAATTGGAGCTGCTCCAACGCCAAATCTCCCCCTAAAACGGCATCTTGGAGCATCGCCGTTCTAGCATTAAGCTGGTCGAGAACTGACTCAGACATCAACCCTTGACCATAGAGCGTGCGATAACTCTTTTGCTCAACTGATAATGCGGTCAGTAACATCAGGGATTGGAGATTTTCTGGACGCTGATCCACCTGTTCTTTAAACCGAATCAAATCCTGTTCAGCGTTAGTGACCTCTTGCTGATAGCGTTGCTGAAATCCATCGACAACCGCTTGAAACTGGGGCTGTAGTCCTTTAACCAGCTCAATCTGCTCCATCACATGACGTTTGACAGCGACTTGGGCCATATTCTGTCCCCACTGATCAATGAGCGCGGGGCGATCGAGCTTTAGCATCCGAATCAATCGGCCCACCGTTGTTCCTGGAACCAGCAGGGTAAATAAGACAACGCCAAGGGTCAACACGACAATCAGATCGCGGTTGAGAAAGTCAGCTTCCAAACTTAAAGCCAACGCTAAACATACCGCTCCTCGCAGTCCGCCCCAGAAACTAATGAGCTGATAGCGGCGCTCAATTTGAGTCGTGGTCATCAGGTTGAGCAAAGGAATTAAACCAAATACGACCACAGCCCGAGCCAATAAGACCGTCAAGATAGTGATACTCAGGGTTGCCAGCAGCGACACCGTTTGTGAGACCTGGGCAAATAGGGGCGACTCAGAAATCGTTAAACCCACCAGCAAGAAAATCAGGCTGTTGGCTAGAAACGCCGAATATTCCCAAAACTCACCCAAAGCGTCCTGAAATTCAGGCCGGAGTCGATTGGACGTATACCATCCTGCTGTCAACCCAGCACTGACTAACGCAATGACGCCCGACACCTGCACCACTTCCTCGGCAAACAGAAAGACACCATAGGCCAATACGGCGGTTACTGTGAATAGAACCAGCGCATTGTCTTCGGCCAGCGCCATGAGATAGCGAGCAAGATAGCCAATCGCTCCGCCGATTAAAATGCCGCCGATAAAGGACACGATGAATTGCATAAACCCCTGCCCCAGAGAGGTCATGCCAAACTCCATTTCTGCCGCAGAGCTAGCCAAAATAATGTTAAAAACGACAATCGCTGTGGCGTCATTAAATAAGCTTTCACCTTCGACTAAAACGGCCAGTTTCTTCGGAGCACCTAACTCCTTAAAAAGGGCAATAACGGCAACTGGATCCGTCGCAGAAATTAAGCTGCCAAATAGCAGTGATTGGGAGAGCGTCAGCGGCGTACTGTAGCTTAGAATTCCTCCCACAATGGCTGTAGAAATGAGCAGGCCTGGAGCCGCTAGCAGTAAAATTGGCCGGAGGTTTCTGAACAGTAAACGACCATCTAAATTCAGCGCTGAATCGAAGATTAGCGGTGGGACAAAGACAAATAGAATCAGATCGTGGGAGAGGGATAAGGTCTGTAAAATGGCGAAGGCTTCCACATGCAAAGACAGCCATCCTAAAATTAAGCCCACAACCACCAAGCCAATCGTGTAAGGGAATTGCAGGCGCTTGAGTGCGATCGCGGCAAAGCAAGCAACCAACAGCAGAATCAAAATATCAATCTCTATGGTGAGAAGCAGATTATCCATCACGCACACCATGACCTAGAAAACATCAAGATTCAATCGCGGCGCCATTCTATGGCTGGCAGCTCATCTCCCATGAGAGAGTGAATAGTTTCATGGACGGTTCTAAGCTCTTCATAGGTGACTTTGCCGTCAGCCCAAATAATTGATTTAATGTGAGCAAGCTCGCCGTCATTGATCACACCATCAGCTAACGCGGTTTCTACTACGGTTTTTAACGTTTCGAGATGTTGAATTTCTTCAGAAGTGAGGGCCTTGGCACCTGAGCGTTCAATTTCCATGGTTGACTCCCATACTTGAGGAACAGAAAAAATTGAGGCATTAAAGAGGAATACTGGAATAACTGACCAGACAATTAAAAGGGCAAAGTAGGCAACTTCAGGGATGAGGTTAAACCAGTTGGCGGCTAACAAGCCAGCCACCATAATGACGTGGGCTAGTACAGACCAGATGATGCTAGTAATAACCTGCTTTTCGGCTTCAAGGAATGTGGTAAGGACGGTGCGGTAAAAGGCGATCGCGAGCGGCAAAAAAATCACAACAGCCGTCAGAAAGCCCGGATTATAGGATTGCTTAGCGATGCCCAAACCGACGTGGCTCATGCCATTGACGAGAGTGATTCCAGCCATTGCCAGAGATGGAAATAAGTGTTTAGGACTGCGCCAAATAGCGAGAATTCCCACCAGCCAAACTAGAGACGTATTGATCACATAAATGGCTGCAGGGCTCAGCGGCATGATGGTTGAAGCCTGAGCATTCAGCGCCCTTAAAATCAATTGATTGACATCGCTATAAAAGGCATATTGTTCACCTAACAGATCTACCCAATGCTCTTCAAACTGGTGAATAACATAGGCCACGAGAAAAAGCATGGACATCAGTTTGATATCGATCAAAACTGATTTTGTCTTTTCAGTCCTAGTGGAAAAGAAAACGAAGAGCACTAATGGAGCAGCATAGGTGCCAAGCTTCATCCAGTTTTCGACTAGAAATTCGGATTGCCCCAGCGGTGCCCAGAGCATCAAAAACAGCAGGAGAATGGCCGCAAACGCCAGCTTTGAGTTGTCCATAGCTGGGTCACCCCTCCTCAACAGCTGGGGTCTTGGGCGTTAGCTGTAGATACAGTCCTGGCACCACCAGCAAGGCAATAAAGGTAGCCGCCATCAGGCCAAAAATGATAGCCATACACAGGGGAAACCACTTAATCTCACTAAAGGCCAGCGGGAGCAGGCCAACCACCGTGGTCGTGCTCGTGGTCAAAATGGGACGGAGGCGTTCGCTGGC
>JBCCNE010000381.1:0-5252 GCA_039026015.1 Cyanobacteria bacterium P01_C01_bin.70
AGGACTACCGCTCTGGTGGGCCACGGGCAAGGCCGTGCTGGAACGGATTCAAACGATTATTCAGCCGCCGATGAGCGCTGGAGAAAGAGTTGCTCGCGATCGGACGGCGCTGATTTTGTGGCTATCGTTGCCCATTGCGCTAGGGTTCACGTTGCTAGGGGGCAAGCAGGCGATCTATCCAGCGTGGCCGGCTCCAGGCTTTTGGGGCCTGACGCTGCTGCTGGCCCACAGTGCCAGCCAGTGGCGAGCGCGCACCGTCCGGCGCTGGCTGGGGAGCGCCGCACTCGTGTTAGGCCCGCTGGCTCTGGTAGCGCTCTTGCACTTGAACGTTGGTCTCTTGCAAAAGCCCAGCAGCTTTGCCCTGTTCGGGGGACTGGTGCCGGTAGCGCAGGACGGCTCCACCACCTTGCTGAATGTGCGGCAGTGGCGGGCACGCTTTGCCCAAGAGCCCACGCTTATGGCAGCGCTGGAGTCCGCCGATTTTATCTTTACTGATGAATGGTATCTCTCTGGCTATGCCGATATGGCGCTATATCCGCTAGTAAGGCAACCAATTACCTGCTTTAGCCAAGACCCTCGCGGGTTTGCCTTTTGGCATGAGCCGCAAACTTGGATCGGCCAGGATGCCCTGTATATTACTTTGGCCAGCCTGCACCCTAATCGCAGCGAATTGGTCAGAGAGTTTCAGCCTTACTTTCAGAATTTAGAGGCGATCGCCGAGGTGCCTTTGACTCGCGGTGGAGCACCCACAGAAACGGTGTTAGTCTACCGAGCTAGCAGTCTACAGCATCCCTATGCCTATCCCTATCCTTGAGAGAGGCGCAGCTTAACGAGGGGGGGTTACCGATAAAAAATTCACCGCCGGTAGGATGTCATTAGCGCAGCGCGTAATACACTGCGACGGGGCAGCGGATCTTATCTCTTTAGAGAAAGCGATCGCAGAATTCCTCGACGACTTTTTGCAGCGGCTCATCCAACCGCTTCAGCACGGGCTTGCGAATATGGTCGGGCACCTCACCGTAGAAGGCGTGGGCAATGCCGCCGGTAATGCAGGTCAGCGTATCTGAATCGCCCCCCAAGGACACTGCATTGCGAATCGCATCCTCAAAATCGCTGGAGTCCAGAAAGGCGACAATCGCTTCAGGGACTGTTGCCTGGCAAGACTCATTGAAAGTGTAAACAGGGCGAATATCATCGACGGTGCGGTCGAGATCATACTCGAACGTTTCAGTCACATAGCGCCGCAGCTCGGCTTTTGATATGCCCTGACGAGCCAGAAAGATTGCCGCCGCCGTGGCCTGCGCCCCTTTAATCCCTTCGGGATGGTTATGGGTTACGGCGGCCGTCCGCGACGCCTCTTGCAACACCGCTTCTAGAGCGGTGCCCGCAAACCCCACGGGACTTACTCGCATCGCCGAGCCATTGCCCCAACTATTGTACGGGGCAACGGTGGGGGCTGCGGCCCACTGATGAAAGCGAGCGCCATAGCTGCCGCTGGGGTTGGGATAGCGCCAGTAATATTGCTTGAAAACTTTGGCATAGTCGCCGCCGTGAAGCAGCACGTCGGCCACCGCCACCGATAAAATCGTGTCATCGGTAAAGGTCGTTGCCTCTGTAAACAGAGGAAAATCTTTGCTACGGCGATTATTGAACTCGTACACCGAGCCAATCATGTCACCCGCGATCGCCCCAAGCATTCGGTTTCTACTCCTCGAAAGCTATTCCCTCCATTCTGTCGAGTGCAGCCGTAATCAAGCCATTCTGTTGGTATTTCTACACGGGAGCAAAATTAGAGAATGCAAAATGCAGACTCGGAGTCTTTTGCAGGAGGAGGCTCCAAGTTCGTACCTAAAGCAGCTATTGGCCGCTACGATAAAGAGGTTCTACGATCTCTTCTCTGACCATCTTTTGCATGGTAATAGAACTCTTGTGGGCAATTTACAACGCGCTGGAGAAAAGGGCTTAGCACGACTATGGCATCGCTAGCTTGGTTAACCCCTAGTCACGGCATTATGACAGGACTGTTGGTGATATTTGCGATCGCCCACAGCGGCTTAGCTGCCTTGCGCCCTCGAGGAGAAAAGCTCATTGGGGCTCGCGGCTATCGCGTCTTGTTTGCCCTAGTTAGCATTCCCCTGGCTAGCGTGTTAATCATTTACTTCATCATCCATCGCTACGATGGTCTGCGATTGTGGAACTTGCAAGGAACTCCCGGCATGGTTGCAGGAGTATGGATTGCGTCGGCGATTTCCTTCATCTTTCTCTATCCGGCCACCTTTAATCTGTTGGAAATTGCCGCCGTTCAAAAACCCCAAGTACATCTTTATGAAACCGGCATCATCCGCATCACTCGCCATCCTCAGATGGTGGGTCAGGTAATCTGGTGTATCGCCCATACCCTCTGGCTAGGCACCACATTTATGCTGGTAACTTCCGCCGGATTAATTGCCCATCACTTGTTTGCTGTGTGGCATGGCGATCGCCGCTGGCAGTCACGCTACGGTGATGCCTTTCTCGCCGTCAAGGAACGCACTTCCGTCATGCCCTTTTGGGCAGTTTTGCAAGGGCGCCAGCAGCTCAAATGGCAAGAGTTTTTACGCCCCGCCTACGTCGGCATCCTGCTCTTCGTTCTTGGATTTTGGTGGGTGCACCCAAAGCTAGTGCAAGCCAGCCAGCAGCTCAGTTGGTAACAGCCGACGGCTGATTTCGCAGCTTAGCTAGCTTGTGCTGGGGCAAAGGCTCCCGTCTTCTGCAGGGCATCTAAAAAAGCATAAACAGCAGGGCTGTGGAGCGCGTCCTTGAGTAGGGTTGCACCAATTGGGCGATAAAGCGAAAAGGGCAGCCGACAAACGCTGACGCCATCGGGAATGGGTTTAGCTGATAGTTCGGTCATCAGGGAAATGCCCAGCCCCTGCCGCACCATGCCCACCATTGAGGAGTCATGGCGAATCCGATAGGTGACCTCAAGTTCTTTGTCGAAGTCCTTGAGGCGATCGCGAACGCGGGCTGAGCAACTGGCATGACTGGAAGAAATCAGCGGATATTTATAAAGGTCCTCAATGGTCAGCTGAGCTTCCCGTAAACCGTACTGAGAGGGCAATAGAGCAATGTAGTAATCATCGAGAATGTGAATCGTCTCGAACTCTTCACCACACAGCATTTCAGCCACACACACATCGGCTTGTCCTTGATTGAGGGCCTGCTTGAGCTGATACAGTTCGTCTAACTCGGTAATCGACACTTGGATGGACGGATGAATTTGATGCAGGCGGGCGATCGCTTCGGGCAGCACATGGGTAGCAATGCTGCGAAAGGAAGCAATTCGCACGGTGCCGCCTTCCAGTCCCCGCTCGTGAACGGCAGCATTCGTAATACTTTCTAAAAGCTGCTCAATTTGAGCCGCATCCTGCAAGATGCGTTGCCCGATCGGAGTCAGTTGTGCTCCGTGCCGACCCCGATGAAAGACGACCACGCCAAGTTCATTTTCCAGAGAAGCGATCGCATGACTAACCGTTGATTGCGTCACCTCTAGCTGCAAGGCCGCTTCACTGAAGTTACCGTATTGAGCTACCGCTAACAGTGCTCTAATTTGCGACAGCTTAAGCTTCCAGGGATTCATTTAGTCTGTCCAGAAGTCGTCGATAGCCACACCCTATCGCATCCATCGATAGAACACATATCGATTTCTTGCATACATGCCATGCACGGTATGCGTTGGTCTGTTTGAATTCCCTCGCTAGATTGATATCAAAGGCACACAGCTTACTAGACGCGGCTTAACGCAATCCCTGTAAGCCATTAGTCAGAGGGCCAAATTATGAACAGCTACACTCACAAAAACCTATCAGTCGAACAGCACCGCTCGCGCTTAGAAACATTAATCAACCGCTCTGATAGCTACATAACGGCCTACCATCCCGGTCAATTAAGACGACTTTTGAGCCATTGGGGGCAAACCTTAGTCTGCTGGCTAACAAACGGTACAATGCCCCGCATCTCTAAGACGGTGCAAGGAGACACCACTGTCTGGAAAGCCTATGATCCAATTTCCCATCAGACACATTATTTTCATCAAGAAAACGCACTGCGGATTTGGCTGGAAGAGCGCTACTATCAGTGAGCAAAACAGTTTTTAGACAGCCTTAAAGGCAGTCATAAATCCAAATTTGCCTTACTGAATTAGCCTCGATTTTTCAGACTTTAATCGTCCTAAATTATCTTCTCTATTAAAGCAGGAAAGCCGTCGAAGACGGCTTTCCTGCTTTTGCATGTGCTGTCTTGGATTCTGTAGGCTTGGGACACATCTCACAGCCACAAATCAATTTTCATCTACACTATCCACTAATTGGGATTGATGAACGCGGGCGATCGCCGCCTCTAATAAATCTGAATCGGCAATCCAGCGATAGCGTTTAAGATCAACCTTGCCAGATTTATTAAACTTGATGCCTTCTGCTTCTAGGAGAACTTGCTGTAAATCATCAGTGCCATTGCGATGGGGCGATCGCGAAACTTCCCCCTTGGCATTGATGACCCGATGCCAAGGAATCTGCTCTGCATCAGTTACCCGATAGAGGGCATAGCCGACCACCCTTGGCTTACCTATTAGGCCCGCAAGCTCTGCCACTTGACCATAGGTTGCAACCTGCCCATAGGGAATCTGACGCACCACAGCATAAATAAGATCGTACGTGTTAGCCATGACCTTCGCTGCTGCTGAATTCTTTCCGTCGATCTCCTTAGTAACCTTATGGCTTTCTTAAAAATCAATCAACTTATCAAAAAGGTTATGTCAATTTAATTCGGTTATCAACAATTTCACGTACGCTGTGATTGATGGACCAAACCTCAAATTAATGCTCAAGGCTATTGAGAGCATAGCAAACTTGACTTCTGGGACGAAAAATTTTTTGTCTTGATGTCAGTGCCAAGCAGCGGCAAAATTCAATTTGCACCCTGTCATAAGTTGTCCATTCGTCAACAAAGCCTCCCTTTGGCAAAAATCAACTTATGAAGCGTAAACCCTCGGAAAACCTGTTGCACTTATTGGAACAATGACAAACTGTGTTTGATCATGCTTTCTTTCAAATAGGTGAACTTACAAACATGACGGCGTTGCTCAATTTGGGGATGAATCAAGCCGGGATGGGTACTTCGCCAAACTTGAGATAGTGAATCAATAGTCGAATCGAGTGCTTAAGCATCTCGACCGACTTGGAGTAACCCAACGTCTTCCGAGGTAACCGGGCTAA
>JBCCNE010000382.1:0-5218 GCA_039026015.1 Cyanobacteria bacterium P01_C01_bin.70
CCGCCTGCGGCTGCCGCATCCAGAGGGTATGTCAGGGTCCGATACAGGCGATCGCCCTGCAGCGAATAAATAGTAAATATGCTGCAGCAGTGAGCCCCTCCTAAATAGCGATGCAAAATGACTTCTGGCGTATCGTCTGGATCAAGATGTTCGAGACTGATGCTGCCAAAGGTAAAGTCAATCGCTTGTTGTGATTGCGTCTGAAATTCGCCATCGATATAAATATCGAAAGTCAGATAGCGCGGTTCATCGTCTTGATAATTAAACGGCTCGAAATCTATGATTACGACCTTGACAGGGCCTGCTGTCAGCTCCTGATTGCGCAAAGGCGTGCTGTCTAAAGGTAGTTCTACTAAAGGGTCTGCCCAGGCCGCGGCGGCTCCTCCCAGGGCGATCGCCCCTGTTAGCAACGACGCAGGCACCCAGCTGATGCTTTGCCAACACTTGGCAAAATCACTTTTGTGAAACATGTATGACGCTGACCTTTGCCCTACTCGGGCCGACAATTTTCCCATCAGAATATCTCTGGATTAGGCTTCCAATGCTAAAAGTTGAAATCCGCAAACTGTTCCAGGTTTTCATCGTCGCTTGTCACTAAGCCGATGTTTCTGAGGACTTTCTACAAGATATGGACAGTTGCTGCTTGTGACGCCATCACGGATAAGCGATGAGCGTTAGCTTCAGCCAGGCTGATTGGCAGAATAAATTCAATTGCGGATAGGATTTTGCGCTAGTTCAAGCCCCAGCCATTAGGGAGTATGAGCGGCTCGCTCACGGCTAAGCAATTATCGGGAGCACCTCACCTAGGCAAATTTATCAGAGCCTTTAGTGTTGGCATTTTGACCTTTGTTAGTGCACTTGCACTAAGGATTTCAGACTGGGATACTCTTGAATTGTTGGCATAGGGGAATCCGGTTTTTGGGCTGAAGGGGATCAGACTTTTTGGCAACGTAAACTTTGTCAGAAACTCACGAAAAAAATGTTGCAAACCCAGTATCTTATTGCATCCTTTTATAGAGAGCAAAGAGCGGCTCGTGGAATACTCTTCCTTAGAGTAAAATTTCACTGATGCGCAATTGCTCAAGCCGGAGGTTATTGCAGATTGTTGGACTGTTTCCTTATTGATATAAAGTGCAGCAGCTATTCAATCAGTCGCTAGTTTGTTAAAAACTGGTTGGATTTTAGATCAATACCCTCTACAGGAATCGAGGTGAATTCGCCAAGTCTCAGGAAGTATAGACATGTCCCAAAAACCGCCAACCCTCGATTTGCCCGCGTTTATCCCCTCAGCTAAGGCTAAGGCTAAGGCCGCCGCCAGCGAGGCCCACGACTCGCCTTCAGTTTCTTATACGGTTAAACATGATTCCACAGCTGAGCAAGCGGCGCTGCCGTTTCTGCCTCAGGCTAAGCGGGTGCAGTTTAGCAGTCATCGCAACGATGCTAACGCTGCTCTAGCGCTTGATTTGCTAGCTGATGTGCAAGGGGCAATTATCGGTTGGCACCAGGCTTTGAGAACGACCCTGCTAGAGATTCAGCAGCTTTATCTGTCGGGCCCGATTGTGGACGGCTGGCTGGAGTCAAGCGATCGCCAAGCAACCCAAGCTGATCTGGATGAACAGGCCGCCGTGTTGCGCCACGGCGACCCGGAGCAGGTGGCGGCCTACATCGCCAAGCTAACTCAGCAGGCGCAGCTCAGCGAAACGGCTCCCAGTAGCCAATATCGCCTCTGCCGCCTCGATGCCGACGGCCAGATGCAGTGCGAAGTCTGTCCGCCCGAGCAGCTTGGGGTGGTGAGTCAAGCGATCGCTCGCAACCAGCAACTACGCCAGCTTGTGAGTCAAAAGCAGTATCTTGAAGCCAAGCTCAAGCGAGCTTCCGAAACTCTAGAAGTAACCCGCAAAGCTCTCGATATTCGTGGTGATGCTGCGGCTACTGCTGATTAAGCCGACGTTGTTTCCGCTGGACGGTTTAGCGGTGGCCGCAGGGTCAAATAGGCCGTCAGCCCCACTAAGGGGATAGCGCTGACTAAGGCAAAGACTGAGGCATGCTTGAAGCCTCGGCGGGCCATGTCATCGCCAAGCAAGCTTGGCACCAGCAGCCAGAGCAGACAGAAGTCCAGGCTCATCACGTGAATAAACCGACTGGTTTGCCACTGGCTGACAAAATCAGCCCAATCGCCAGCGTAGAGGCCATAGCCCATTAGCACTAAAGAGCCCACAAGCAGGCTCAGCCCCAACCAACGAGACTCCACCAGAGACAGCAGTTTAGATTTGGGCAGCACAAAAGTGGGATTTGGCTCTCGTAACACTAGGTAGGGCAACAGTAAAAAAGCCCCTAGGCCAAACGAGCCGGCCACAAAGGGCCAGGCGGGCGTTTTTTGGCCGTGTCCATCCATCAGCGCCAGACCGGCATAAGCCATTGGCCAAATGCCCATTAAATTGAACAGCGCCACGATTGCCGGATTAAGGTCGTCCCATTGGCCGGTGGCCAGCTGCTGGATGAGTTGAGCCGTATGCGGCTGGTCGGGGGGCGCTAACAGAAAGGCATACAGTACAAATACAAGCCAGAGAATGGCCAATAAGCTACGGCGCAACATCACATCTAACCCGATGACTACTAAGTTTCTCTCTGAATTATCAATCAACTTAACAAAATCTTCCTATTTGGGCCGATGCCTCCTACCGTAAGACTTAGAAGCCCTGTCTTAGCTCTTTTGGAGGGGGGTGAGCGTGGCTTTCGCTATCCACAGCCATGACTTGGTACAGCGTTTCTGACGCGAGTGAGGTGAAAAAATGCCCGAAATTCCTTGTCTTTGAAGAAAGCGTAATGCATCTCACCAGGCAAGGAAATGCGATATTAGCCCCGATCATTACTATTTTTGACTTTGCCGCTCCCTATCCACAGACTAATTCGTCCTAGTTCTAAGGTCGCTTTTAGTTTGACCGCTGGCGGAGCGATCGCCAGTACTGCCACAGACGCCACCTTTAATTCACTTTTAATCAACCATCCGCAACTAAATTCATCCTATAAAAATCACTGTGTCTGCTGAGTCAGGATTGTTACACCGCCTACGTTTGGCGAAGAGACACTGCACGATGAACGCCAACTATCTCTGCGAACTTTATGAATCTGGATATCGCGATTTTGCCGGCATCCATCTTGGTGGCGTTGATCTCGAGCAGCGTATTTTAGTTGACGTCGATTTACAGCAGGCCAGCCTTATTCAAGCTAATTTAAGCCGCGCTTTCTTAACCAAAGCTAATTTGGCCAATGCTGATTTGTATCGAGTGAATGCTAGTTTTGCCAAACTGAGCGAAGCCAATCTGCACCGCACCCACCTAACCAAGGCTGATTTGCGCGGCAGCTTTATGGTGAAGTCAGATTTGTCAGAAGCTCAACTGAGTGGGGCCAATCTGAGTGGGGCTAACTTACGGGGGGCGACACTAAGAGGCGCTAACCTCTGTAGCACCAATTTGTGTGGCGCTAACTTGCGCGGGGCAGATTTGCGCCATGCGAACCTGGCTTGGGCTAATCTCAGCGGCGTTCGCTTAAGTGGAGCAGCTCTGGGGCGCACTTTTTTGGATGACGCAAACTTCGAGGGCGCTTATCTGAACGGGCTGAATCTTCGGGGCATGAATTTGAGCGGCACTAATTTACAAGAGGCGAAGCTTAACGGCGCGCAGCTTGACTACGCTAACCTAACCGCCAGCAACCTGAGTTTTGCGACCTTGCGAGAAGCTAGCCTGCGACAGGCCAATTTTACGAGTGCAACGATGACAGGAGCAATTTTGTGGCGCGCCAAAATGCAGGGCGTGAATCTCGCTCGTGCCGATCTGTCGCTGGCTAACTTAGCTGAGGCCACCTTAGAGGCCAGCTCTATCGAAGGGGCCGAATTTACCGATGCCATTTTGCCCAAAAGCTCAGCGACGAGTCTATATGCCCAAGCCAAAGGCAAAACGCTCTGGAGCCGCCGTTTGACTCGAGAAACCTTAAGTGCTTCTCAGTTTGTTGAATAGGTGGTTGAAGTCGAGTCAAGGAAAAATCAACGTCCTGAGCTTTGAGACAGCGGGAAACCGCCCGGCAGAGTGTGGCATGCAGAATGAGCAGACGGACTCCACAAGGCGTTGAGAGATCTGAGCGGCTCCGCTGAACTGCGGATGGCCATAGCACTCGGGAAGCGTCACAGCAGTGACAGTGCCGCCTGGCCGCACAGCGTTTAAATGAGGTGCAAAATTAACCAGTCGGGATATCGAAAAACGTAGTCTTCTTTGTATAGGCAACTGATTGCTGCTACCACTGGACACAGCGAGAAAATAATCAGAAAGCCGCCGAGGGCGAGCCCCAACAATAATCCCAATGGCGGCAAGAGGGCAAAGATGAAGACCAATAGCACAATGGCCAGCACCATCGGGATGAGCAAAATCAGGCAGGTAATGGCGTAGTTCAGGGCTTCGCGGGCATTGTCTTTGACCAGCTGATCTTGGGTGTTGAAAAAGATCAGCAGCGGCACTCCCAGTCGCAAAATTCCCAATCCATTGGCGAGGATGGAATCGCCGAACAGCAGGAAAATTAAAAAACTGGCCAGCATGGAAATTGAGCCGTGGGCCGCGAATACCATTATTTTCTGCGTGTAGTCCTTGGGCTGAGACCGGCTAGCAGCTTTCGAACGATAGCGGGAAGTCGTCGCTATCGTCGCGGCAGGGCGGCGAGCCACGACTGACGACCCCGGTGGAGCGGCAGCGGGAGTCGCTGGCAAAGCGGCTGGTGGTTCAGCGTCGGCGATCGCCGCTGACGGCCGCGAATCAGTCTGATCGACAGGGCGCGGCGGCGGCGGGGAGGTTTTGGCGGCGGCCGCAGGCGCCTCCGCCATCAACTTGTGCAGCGCCTTGTCCGCCCACTGCTTGACCTGAGGAACGTCGCTTTTGGCCAATTGTTCGCAGAGCGCGATCGCATGCAGGTCTTTGTGGTCCTTGTGATAAGCCTGAATCAGCCACATCTGCGCCTGAAAAAACTGCTTGGAGCGGCGATTAATCGTTTCTTGGCAAAACTTTTCGAGAGAGGCGATCGCCTCTCCATAGCGGGCCTGCTGTAGCGCAACGGAACCAGTTTGATAAAGAGAAAGCGAGGGATCATCCATGCTAAGAGCTGCCAGCTTACTGTCCTTAAAATGCCCATTCAAGGGAGCCATAATCACTTCCCCTGCATACTTACAGCACCC
>JBCCNE010000383.1:0-5181 GCA_039026015.1 Cyanobacteria bacterium P01_C01_bin.70
CCAGCAATGCTTACCTGCCGATACTTGCAACGCTTAGTCACGCCAAGACACCTGACTCAAAACCTAATTGACTGACGCTATTAAAATACAAGCAAGTCCTCTTCAACCTTCGTCACTATGCTCAGCACTACCGTCACTGATACTGGACAAATCACCCTGCCAGAAAAAATTCGACAGCATCTCAAACTAATCAGCGGCAGCCGAATCGAGTTCGTGATTGACGAAGATGGTCAAGTCAAAATTTTTCCTCTCAATATCGCTGTAGAAGAACTATCAGGTATCCTGCATCGGCCCGGTAAAAGCCCAGTCAGCCTTGCAGATATGGATGCTGCTATCTCTGAGGGAGCTAATGATTGGGCTTGATACCAACATCCTGGTACGCTATCTCACCCGCGACGATGAGTCACAATGGCGACAGGCTGCTGATCTGATCCAGCACAATCAACCTTGTTTTATTGCCCATATTGTTCTCTGCGAACTGGTTTGGGTACTCAGAGGAGTCAACTATCGTTTCCAGAAGCAAGAAATTGTCAGCGTTTTGGAGGCTATGCTTCACAGCGCTGCGTTCGAATTCGAAAACCGTTCAATTCTGGATCAAGCCTTGCAGCAATATAAACAGGGCAGAGCAGACTTCTCCGACTACCTGATTGGTGCTATATCTCGCCAGATGGATTGCACAGAAACCGCAACCTTTGATGGCAAGTTGAAAGGTGAGAAAGGATTTCGCTGTCTGGAATAGCTTCACCAGCCAACAAAGCAGTGCCTCGACGTACTGGCTCAAGATCGCCCGATTCCATCCCTCTGACGCGGTTAGTAGCAATCAAAACATTGCCCAATCGACTTTCTAGTCAGGATAGAACCACTGATCTGATGGCCTTGTGTGATGGGAGCTGCCACGTTACTGCGAATTAACCGCGATCGCCATAGAAGTGCAACCCTTCGAAGTGGTTGGATCGTTGAGCATGGTTTGGAGACGCCAAAATTAACGACCTGCTACCCTCTGTAGTTCAGTGGAGGTATTGAGTGTAATGAGTAATCCTAAAATGCTGGATGTTGTAGCCTTGACGGTTGATCTGCCTCAATACAATTTGTGGCGTGGGCAAGTGGGTACGGTAGTTGAGACGTTGGCGGATGGCACCGCATTTGAGGTTGAATTCAGCGATCGCAATGGACGCACCTATGAATCCGTCGGGTTGCGCCCAGAACAAATCATGGTGCTGCACTTTGAGCCATCATCGCCTGATCTCAAGTCTGAAAAGGTCACCGTGTAAGCGACAGAACAACCCAGTTGGAGCAAACTGGTAAAGCACATTTCCGACTCCGGTTATTAGCTTGCCTAGGCAGTTCATAATAAGCAACACATCAAGCCAGGGAGAGCTGTAATTCAGGACAGGTAGAGAAGAAAAGATTTACTTCAAGCCTACTTTCTATGACTTAGACTTGAAAGTACAGCTCATATAGCTTTGAGAGGTACGTATGACTTTGTCTGAAGTTCTACCAATCGTCCGCCAGCTTTCCACCATCGAGAAGCTTAAGCTGATTCGTATTCTGGCAGAGGATCTAGAAGCAGTAGAGGATATCTCGCCTCTAGAACCCTTCAAAACCTATGATTTGCCGACCCCTTATAACAGCTTCGGAGCGGGTGCTACATTGATGCAAGCTTTAGAGTCAGCGAATCAGGCCTAATTGTCGTGCGTTTCCGCTACTCCACTACCGATTCCTCCCAGAACGAGTTCGATAGTCTTCCACTAGTACCGCTTGTTCTTCGTCGCGAGGGGCGTACAGTTGAAGCTCTTGGTCTGGTTGACAGTGGCGCAACCGTCAACGTTATGCCCTATGAACTGGGTCTACAGCTAGGAGCTACCTGGGACGACGGCAGAGCAATTATTTAACTGGCCGGAAATTTGGGCAACCAATCAGCCTCACCATTCTTCACGATGGTTCAAGTTGGGGAGATTGCTCCAGTCCAATTAGCCTTTGCCTGGACTAAAAGCCCAAATGCGCCTCTGATTCTAGGGCAGGCTAACTTTTTCATGGAATTTGATGTGTGCTTTTACCGTTCCAAAATGGAGTTCGAGGTTAAGCCCAAGTCGCCGTAAAAGGTTTAACATAACCTCAGTGCAGCGGATGGTTTAAAAACTCTGGGCAAGTGCAGAGGTTTTCTGCCGCCACTGTCTTTCACTGTTAGCTCGGAGTCTGGTTCAACGATGCGCGTGGTTGCAGCTCTTTTACGCGGTTGGTAGCAATCAAAACATTGCCCGCTGGGCTTTCTCGCCAGGATAGAATCACTGATTTGACGGCCTTGAGTGATGGGAACAGCGACCCAATTGCGAATTAACCGCGATTGCCTCCAGCAGCGATTGGATGCCCTTGCCACTATTGGCCAACTTCCTGATGGTGGGGTGCGGCGCACGGCCTACAGTGCTGAAGACCTGGCGGCACGGCAGTGGGTAAGGGAGTCCATGCAGACCGCCGGGATGACCGTCAGCATTGATGCTGCTGGCAATATCATCGGTCGTTATGCTGGCATTCAAGCTTTACCCGCGCTGGCGACCGGTTCCCACATCGATACCGTACCCACGGGGGGACGCTACGACGGCGCGTTGGGCGTGCTCGCGGGCATCGAAGTCGTGGCTACCCTCAACGAATTTGGACAACGGCTCCGCCATCCCATTGAGGTGATTGTGTTCACCGATGAAGAGGGCGAAATGATCGGCAGCAAAGCGATGGCTGGCACCGCCAAGCTCACCGACCCAGACCACTTTCGCCGCTTAGACGGTGAGGCCATTCAGCCCTGCTTGCAACGCATTGGGGGCAATTGGGATGCTCTAACAACTGACCAACGGACTGACCAAAACATCGCCGCGTATTTAGAACTCCATGTCGAACAGGGGGGTGTGTTGGAATCGGAACAGTGTCAAATCGTTGTCGTGCAAGGCATTGTCAGCCTGCAGCGCTTTCAAGTCGCGATTACCGGACGCCCCAACCACGCGGGCACCACTCCCATGCCCCTCCGCAAAGATGCCCTCTACGCCGCCTCGCTACTCGTAGCAGCGGTTCACGACGTGGCAGTGGATATTCCAGGTGATCAGGTGGCCACTGTGGGTCTATTAAATGTTGTGCCCAATGCCCCCAACATCGTGCCCGGTCAAGTGGAACTCACCATCGACATGCGGGATTTATCCCTAGAGACGCTGGGCCAAATGGTGGATGTCCTGAAGCAGCGTATTCAAGCGATCGCCGCCAGCACCGGCACTCAAATCGAGCTACAGCCCCAACACTTTGTCGAACCGACATTGGCGAGTCCGGTTGTGCAAGCCGCGATCGCAACTGTGTGCGCAGACCTGCAACTCACCCACTACTCCATGCCCAGTCGCGCCATTCACGATGCCCAAGAAATCGGTCGCTTTACGCCAATGGGGATGATCTTCGTGCCTAGTCAAGCGGGGGTGAGCCATGCCGAAGACGAATATACCTCCCCGGAGCAGTGTGCTCAGGGGGCCGATGTACTGCTGCATACCCTGTTGCAATTGGACGAGCAGCTCTAAGAGTAGAGCATCTTAAAAATGGTCCTGCTTTGTCGCCCTTACCCCAAGGTTGGGAAAAGGGGCTGGGGGATGAGGGCTAATGACGGAGGATAACCTTTAAGTTAGAATGCCCTAAAGCCACTGTTCCATTTGAGCGATCGTCAAATTACTCCCACACAGGGGCGTGGCCACCAGTTGTCCGGCAAAGCGTTTCCCATAAACCATCGCCGCCGCCAGACCCACTGCTCCCGCCGGCTCCACCACCACCCCGGCCAGCTGATGAATCTGCCGCATCGCCTCTAAGGTCGCTGCATCGGTCACCTGCAGGACGTCATCAACGGTCGTTTGCATCAGTTCCAAAGCTTGGGGAACCGGAATTCGCACCCCGATACCATCCGCGATCGTGTTGACGGCTTCAGTGGTGATGAGGCTTCCCCGTTGCCAAGACCAATCCATTGCCGGTGCTCCCTCGGCCACCACGCCAATCACGCGAGTTTGGGGCGAGTAGGCTTTAAACCAAGTGCCAATGCCATTGATTAATGCCCCATTGCCTACCGGAATGAGCAACGTCTCAATCGGCTCCGGATACTGACTCAGTTCGAGGCCGATCGTGCCAGCGCCCGCTGTCACCTCGGGCTCTCGACCGTCTTCCACATAGGGCAGTTCATGATCCGCAGCATACGTTTTACCCGCATCTTTGGCGGCATCAAAATCCGCGCCGGCGAGTTGCACATCTGCCCCCAACTGCCGCATTCGTTCTAACTTAAGCGGATTCGCGGTCTCAGCAGCAAACACCGTGAGAGGAATATTTTGCTGGTGGCAAGCATAGGCCATGCCTTGACCAAAATTCCCCGCTGAGGCGCAGACAAAGGCCCGAGCCTGCCTCTGTTGTTTGACAAAGTAGTCCGTGCCCCGCCCCTTAAAGGAGCGAATCGGATTGAGCGTTTCCACCTTGAGAATCAGGCGGATATTGAGCACCGCATTGAGGGCCTCCAGTTCAAATTGCGGGGTATTGAGAAACACCGGATCAATGGTTTGGTGGGCCTGGGCGATCGCCTCACAGGCAGGGGTAAAGGCATTCATGGTGTTGTCAGTGTCTATTTTCTCTTCACGATCGCGCTATTCTCAGAGCGCTGCGGTTCAGTCAGCATCTATATAGTCTCCATAATCTTCGACAAATGTGACTGCATTAGTGACCGACGCGGCATACCGCTTCTGAGGCAAAGTGATGACCCAATCTGCTTCCCTGATTTCCTCAACGACACCGTTGGCCGATCTGCAGATCAACTGCGATCGCCTCTTGCACCGACTAGACCAACTGGCCCAAATTGGGGCCATTGCCGGCGGTGGGGTGTGTCGGCTTGCGCTCACCGATGAAGACAAAGCGGGTCGCGATTTGGTAGTGAGCTGGATGAGGGAACTTGGACTCATTATCACGATTGACCAGTTGGGGAACGTCGTGGGGACTCGTCCCGGTTTGGTTGCGGGGGCTCCGGTAATGACGGGCTCCCATATCGATACGGTCGCCACCGGGGGACGGTATGACGGCAATTTGGGGGTGCTAGCTGGGCTCGAAGTCATCGAAACGTTGAATGAGCACCACATCCAAACTCGGTATCCCCTGGCAGTAGCCTTTTTCACCAACGAAGAAGGG
>JBCCNE010000384.1:0-5172 GCA_039026015.1 Cyanobacteria bacterium P01_C01_bin.70
CCAGGTGTTACCGGGCTTTTGCTCACGAATGATGCCCACGTTATCAACCGTGAGCAAATCGCCGGGACGCAGCATGGGCATCGTGTCGGCGGTTTTCACATAAGGCAGAGCAGTAACAAGGCGAACGCGATCGCCAACGGCAAACGGAGTGCTCATAGAGATAGCGATGGTGAACTCAGGCAGAAAATAAATGACTTCTCTCCAGCATACTGCTAGGGCGCATCATCAATTAAATCCAGAATGCTTGCTGCGTAGACATTACCGCGCCCGCTCTGCAAAACCCACTAGGGGCTGAAGTGCTTTCAGCATAAGGATTCGAGCGTTAAATGATGACAGCCCCTAGGGAACTTGCCAGATGCGATCATGATACTGCGCCGGTTCGGCATAGGGGTCGGGCATCTCGTGGCCGTGATGATGGTGGTTATGGGCATGGGAGTGGCCGCGCACAGGGTTGTTGTGCCCGTGATCATGTCCGCGACTGTGACCGTGCCCCGTGCTGTGGGCCTCTGCGGCAGCTAGGCGAAACTTGCACATTTCGCAGTTCATGGCAACTGCTCCAGCCTGCGTTTCAATTTCACGCCGCCGCATCACGACCAACAATTGCTGGTGAATGCCCATTTCGGGCAGGCAAATCACTCCTGTCTCAGGGTGCTGCATCTGCTGTTGAGCTGCAATATCCTGAATTTTTTTCATCAAGACGCCGGTAAACAGAAAGTAGGGCAGCACGATAATGCGGCGGGGCTGATACAGGCGAGATCGCCGAAAGCCTTCTTCCAACCGAGGATGAGTAATGCCGATAAAGCAGGTCTCGACGGTGTTATAGCCGCTACCCTCCCAAATCATGCGAGCCAGCTTCAACACATCGCCGTTGGCGTCGGGGTCGCTGGCGCCCCGACCAACAAACAGCAGCACAGTATCTTGCCGCTGAATTTGATAAGGGTTGTACTGCTGGGTATCGAGCTGAGTCAAGCGATCGCGCCACAGTGTCAAAATTTCAGGCGTGATGCCAAAATGCCGCCCGTAATGAAAACTTACCTGGGGATAGCGCTGGCGGGCACGATCGAGTTCATTCGTGACGTCAAATTTGTTGTGCCGGGCGGCAAACAGCAGTATCGGGAGAACCGAAATGCTGGTGTAGCCAGCTTCAACGCAGCGATCGACCCCTGCTTGGATGGTGGGCTCCGTCAATTCTAAAAAACAGGGAATAACGGGACGTGAGACATCTAGCGATTGATAAGCGGCGGCAAAATCCAGCAAATTTTGCCGCCCCTGAGCGTCGCGGCTACCATGGCCAATCAACAATAGCGGTCGGGCTGCGGGGAGCGGCGGCAGTGACAAAGGCTGGACAGTATCAAAAGCACCTGGCTGGTGCAAAATCTGGGCTGTGGTCATGCGTTCAGTTATCTCCGGCCTGGGCAGCGCAGGCTAACAAGACATCAAGCTTTTTGGGCTCTGTCATCTTATCCCACAGATATTGTTGAACTCAGAGATCAAAGTTTAGAGTTCAGAGTTCAGAGTCCACAGTTCGAAAGTTTGGAACTTGGCGGGTGACTGGGAATTGGTACCAGAGGCGACATAGGGCATTCGTTCATTGCAGCAAGGGGAACGTGGCAGAAAGAACGTTGCCGAACAATTGTGCCAGGGTGGATTTTTTGAACTAAACAGTGCCTTGTCGCCACGGGTCTGACAGCAATGTAAACTTACATAAAGTAGTTATCGCTGCCGCTGCTAATTCCATTCCTTCACTAGGCGACTTTTATGTCTGCAGCCACCGCTGTTACCGTTGCTGATTGCACTTGGCCCTGGCAAGGCTTTCCTATCCGCTATCAAAAGGCGGGAACGGTGGGCGCATCGCTGCTGCTCATTCATGGCTTTGGCGCATCAAGCGATCACTGGCGTAAGAATATTTCTGAGCTGGCAAGAACGAATCGGGTATATGCGATCGATTTGATTGGTTTCGGCAAATCTGTAAAGCCTTTTCCCGGTGATCCGGTATCTTACACTTTCGAGACTTGGGGGCAGCTAGTCGTTGATTTTTGCCGGGACGTTATTGGCGAATCGGCGTTTTTGGTCGGCAATTCGATTGGCTGTGTAGTGGCCCTACAAGCAGCGGTGATGGCTCCTGAACAGGCGCTGGGGGTGGCGATGCTCGACTGTTCGCTACGATTGTTGCACGATCGCAAGCGCGCTGTCCTGCCCTGGTATCGCCGCGCCCCAACACCTATTTTTCAATCATTGCTGGGCATTCGCCCCTTCGGCCATTTCTTTTTCTCGCGGTTGGCCCGCCCCAATTTCGTTCGCAATGTGCTGAAGCAAGCCTACGGTCGCAAGGAAGCGGTCACTGACGAGCTGGTTAAAATTCTGATCGAGCCGTCTAAAGATGAAGGCGCGGCGGATGTTTTCCTTGCCTTTGTTCGCTACTCTCAAGGGCCGCTAGCAGAAGATTTACTACCGCAAGTACAGTGCCCGGTGATGGTTATCTGGGGCACGGCAGACCCCTGGGAACCGATTGCCCTCGGCCGAGCTTTTGCCGACTATCCTGCTGTCAAAGACTTTATCGAGCTAGAGGGCGTGGGACACTGCCCCCAAGACGAAGCGCCCGAACTAGTGAATCCGGTGCTGCTCGATTGGGTCGCTAAGCATCAGCAGCAATCGGACAACGTCAAGAAGAAGACAGATGCCGGGGGGTGAAGACTAATCGGCCAGCGCTCACACATTAGTGAGCACTTCACAAGATGTCCATCTCTTGATTAACCGCTGAGTAGAGCTTCGACGAACTCAAAGCTAGAGAAGGGGCGCAGGTCTTCGATGCCTTCCCCAGCACCGATAAAACGGATTGGCAAACCTAACTGCTGCACAACGGCCAGCGCCACCCCTCCCCGTGCTGTACCATCCAGTTTGGTCAGCACCACGCCGCTAAGATTAGCGGCTTCAGCAAATATCTTGGCCTGCTGCAAACCGTTTTGTCCTAGCGTGGCATCAAGCACCAGCAGGGATTCGACCTTAGCGTCGGGAGCCTTTCTGTCAATGATGCGGCGAACTTTGGCAAGCTCGTCCATCAGGTTTTTCTTATTTTGCAGGCGGCCGGCAGTGTCCACAAGCAGCAGTTCACAGTCCCGTGACTGGGCAGCCGCGATCGCGTCAAAGACCACTGCCGCCGGGTCGGTATTCTTGCCAGGATTGGCAATCACGTCTACCTCACTACGGGCGCCCCAGGCTTTCACCTGTTCCACCGCAGCGGCGCGGAAAGTATCGGCGGCACCAATCAAGCAGGAATAGCCGGATTTTTTGGCAATATGGGCCAGCTTGCCAATGGTGGTCGTTTTACCCGCGCCGTTCACGCCGGTCATCAACCAGATATTGAAAGTCTCTTTTTCAGGCACAAACTCCAGATTATGGGCATCGCCCAACGGCTGATCCAACATATCGCGCAGGATTTTTTTGAGGTAAGCGATCGCCTGCTCGGGCGGCAGAGTTTCTTGCCGCAGTCTTGCCTGCAGCGCCTCGATAATCGTATCGGTAGCCTCAACGCCAACGTCCGCCTGCAGCAGTAGCGCCTCAATTTCAAAAACGGCTTCTTCGTTCAGCGGCCCCTGTCCCACAATTGCCTTGAGCTGATTAATCAGCCCTCGGCGAGTCTTGTCCAGTCCCTGCCGCAGCTTGTTTAGCCAGGTAATTTCTTCAAGCGAAATGTCTGCCGCCTGTCGCCCTTGGCTAGCTAGCACTTCCGCTGACCATAGGAAGGCCTCATCAAAATTGATGTCTGGCATCACCAGTTCGGGCGCAGCAGTGGCAACAGTTACTGGTTCAGGTTCCGGCTCCGGCTCGGCGATCGCGGTTTCTTGCAGACGCTCTAGGCGCGCCTGACGCTCGGCAGTCGCCTGCATCCAGACCGGGCCAGCCGGCGCCGTCGAGGTCGGGGCGGCCTGTGGCGCCACTGCCGTATCAGACGTGGCTGGAGCATCCGCTGTCGATGGCAGGGATGCCTCTGGGGCTGGTAGAGAGGATTCCGGGGCTAATACAGACTCTGGGGCGGTGTCAGCAGGTTCGGCATCCGTGGTCGCCGACGGCGTTGATGCGGCTGCCGCAGGTTGGTCAGTCGCTGGAGTGGCCTCGGCCTGCTGTTGTTGAATGTTTTGATACGCCGCCTTTGCCCACGCCAAATAGTCTTCTGGACTCATTTGCGGAGCGGCACCAGCAGCCGAATCTGCTGCCTTTGTCGCTGCCTTTTCCCCAGCCGCTGACTTTTCGGCGCTGTTGTCAGACGCCTCTGATTGGGAGGATTCGTCGAAGCTACGACTGAACCAGTTGAAGTTGGTCATGGCAAAACAAGGGCAACGATAGAGTGGGCGACAAGTAAAGTGGTCTTAACTTTAAGTCTATAGACCAGTGCCGTAAATATGGACACATGGAGCAAAGTATGGGGCAGATTTACCCTAACTTTAGGGTAGAAATTGTTTTGGCTTCATTGCCTAGGATAGAGTCAGCCCTGTCAGATGCCATGTGCGTCTGTTGTTATTGGGACACAGAAACGCAATCGCGGCTTCACCCATTTCATCGGTTCCCCCATTTAATGGCGATCGCCCCCATCAACGCTGAATATTGCCGTCTACGGAATTTTCTTAATCCAATAAAATTCTCTTTAAACTCGCAAACGGTAACAAGCGTAAGGCATCAAATAAACCGAGATTTTTTAACCTATCGCGCTCCCTGCTAAAGATGATGCTCTCAATGTTTAAGCTGTTGATAAATGGCAATAAGCTATGTAAATTCACTTATTCTCACTTAGAACAGATTGCCTGACTTTAGATCATTAGAATCATATCTGCGGATTGATAGAATAAATAAAAGTATATGGAAGCTGAACATTTCATTCAGAACTCGGGAATCATAGCAATGCTGAAACTAAAAATTTTCAATCATCGTAGTGGATATGCGATTTTATCTGTTTTCTCCATTTATTAAAGCTATGAACGTCTTGCCTCTTCGTCGTCTTATTCCTGGTGCAGCACTCTTAGTCTTAGCTAGCTGTTCGACCTCTCAATCCACTGAAGCACCATCAGAGGATACGGTAAAAATTGGCGGCTCTTCTGAGAGCTACGAAGTTTTAGAGCTGCTAACAGACGCTTACTCTGAAACCACGACCACCGTTGAATTCGAATACTTTCCCCC
>JBCCNE010000385.1:0-5149 GCA_039026015.1 Cyanobacteria bacterium P01_C01_bin.70
GGGCAACTTGGCTTTACAAGGCCACTGGCGAGGCATCGTATTTGCAGCAAGCAGAGTCGATTTATCAGAATCGTATCGGTGGTCTTGGCAGCTATGCTCAAAATTGGGATGACAAATCCTACGGGGTGGCGACACTGTTGGCCCAAGAGACGGGCAAACAAGAATACAAACAGGATGTTGAAGGTTGGCTGGATTCTTGGGTAAATGGCACCAATGGCGTGCAAATTACCGACGGCGGGCTGCGCTGGGTTGGCAGATGGGGCTCCGGTCGCCTGGCAGCTAGCACCGCTTTTGTCGCGGGCGTTTATGCTGACACCGTGGGCGATCCGGCAGGGCAGTACGGGGCCCTAGTCGAGACCACTATCGACTATTTGCTGGGCGACAACCCGCGCAATTCTAGCTATGTGGTGGGCTTTGGTGAGAACTCACCTCTGCGCCCCCATCATCGAGGGGCAGGCAGCACGCCCAATAGCTCTGCTCCTAATGAGCATATCTTGTATGGAGCTCTGGTCGGTGGCCCCGATCAACCGAATGATTTTGCGTATGAGGACGATCGCAGCAACTACGTCACTAACGAAGTGGCCCTTGACTACAACGCTGGATTCACCGGAGCCCTCGCTTACATGGTGGACAACTTCGGCGGCGACCCCCTCAGCAATGAGGAGCTGAATGCGCTGCCCGGTATTGTGGTGGTTGAATAGCCATCAGAGGGGTCTCCAGCAGTCAATCGCTGTCGGAGACCCCTTGAGCCAAAATGGACAATTAGCCGTTTAGTCAGAATCGCTCAGATCGCTGAAGCTTTTGTGCTGCAGGCTTCTCAACTTCGCGTTCCACATACTGCACTCGACATTCCACGTTCCGCATTCTCCTGAGATTCCCAAAATGGTGCTCAAAGGGGTTGGCTAAACGCTTAGATTAGAGAAAAACAGCAGTGGATGACGGTATGAATGAGCAAAAACAGGCAGCGCCGCGAGTGGTAGTGGTGGGAGCCGGTTGGGCGGGGCTGGGGGCAGCCTATCACTTAGCGAAGCAGGGCTATGCGGTGACGCTGTTGGAAGCGGGCAGCTATCCGGGGGGATTGGTGGCCGGCTGGCAGACCGAGAAAGGGCGCTCCGTCGAAGCCGGAATTCATGGATTTTGGTATCCCTATCGCAATATTTTTGCCCTGACTGACGAACTGGGCATTCAGCCGTTCACGCCCTACACCCGCTCTAGCCAGTATTCACCCCACGGCTTGGAGGTCGAGTCACCCCTATTCCAGATGGAACCCTATCTACCGAGTCCACTGGGAACGTTTTTGTACACCGATTTCAAGCGATTGCCGTTGAGTGATCGCTTCTCGGCCCTGCCCCTGCTCTATTCCGTCGTAGATTTCGACAACTCTGATGACGCCTGGAAGCGTTATGATCGCCTCTCAGCCCGCGAGCTATTTCGCCAGTATGGCGTTTCCGAACGGCTCTACACCGATGCGTTCGAGCCAATGCTGTTAGTGGGCTTATTTGCCCCAGGAGAACAGTGCTCGGCTGCCGCTACCCTGGGCATGCTCTATTACTTCATTCTGGCGCACCAGCCAGACTTTGACGTGCGCTGGTGTCGCGGCACCGTGGGCGAGCAAATCTTTCAGCCGTGGACGCAGGCGATTGAACAGGCCGGAGGCAAAATTCTCGCCAACCATCGAGTTACGGACGTGATTGAGGGTGAGGGCGATCGCTTGACGGGCGTCGTCTGCGGCGATGAGGTGTTTGAAGCGGATGCAGTGATTTTTGCCGTGGGCATCACGGGCTTAAAGAAGATTGTTGCCAGTAGTCCCGCTCTGCGCCGCCGGGCAGAGTTTCGCAACGTGCAGAATCTAGGAGCGGTTGATGTGTTGGCGACGCGGCTCTGGTTTGACCGCAAAATCGATATTCCGCTACCCTCCAACGCCTGCTTCGGATTTCATCAAACGACGGGCTGGACATTCTTCGACCTCAATGCCCTGCATGATGAATATCGGGATGAACCGGGCAGCGTCATCGAGGTTGACTATTACCACGCCAACCAATTTTTGCACCTTGATGACGAAGAGATTTTGCCATTGGTGCAGGAAAACTTAGCCGGTTGCCTACCAGCCTTCCGCGACGCCAAAATTGTTGACCACAGCGTGATTCGCTTGCCCCAGGGCGTTACCCACTTTGCCCCCGGCAGCTATCGCTATCTTTTGCCCAGCACTACCAGTTTCCAAAATGTTTTCATGAGCGGCGACTGGATTATGACTCGCCACGGCTCTTGGTCACAAGAAAAAGCCTACGTCACCGGACTCGAAGCAGCGAATCAGGCGATCGCCCGCTGCGGTGTCGGTCAGCCTGCTGACATCATTCCTATCGTGCCGGATGAACCCCATATCCAAATCGCCCGACAGATAAATCGGCTGGGGCGCTCCTTCTTTGCCGCCCTAGAGCAATAGCTCCACAGCTGCCTGAGAAGGCGTCATCTAATGACAGAAACTCTTTGAGATGAGCATTACCGCGCCTGCCCTAACTTCCTGAGCTAGGGGTTGAAATCCTGACTGCCAAAGCCTTGGCGAGCGAAGTGATGTCAGTCTCTAGTTCGAAGGTCCGCTGGGATTCGAGAAGGTGTGAATGTAGCCGCCGCCAGTATACGTTCCTGGGGCGCGGGGTGCGGTAAACGGAGCCGGTACGGGTTGAGGCGTAGCGGTAGGCACAGCCGGCGTAAGGGGAGTGACGAAACCACCGCTGACATCAACATTCGGTGAATTAAGGGATGGCACTGCCGTGCTCGATGACAGGTCTGGCACACCCGCGCTGCTGGGCACCAAAGAAGAGGTGCCAGTTGAGGTCGCGTTACGACCGGGAAGAGGAGGCATGAGCTCTAAAGAGGCAGGAGGCGTATAGCCAGTCGTGCCGGGAGGAGGAGACATCTGAGGTGAAGTCGGTAACACCGGAAAATTAACTCCTGGAATGGTCACCGTCTGAGAGCTAAATTCTCCAGGCGGCAACTCCTCTTGAGAAGCTGCCGTCTCAAAGTCAGATTCATTGCCTTCAGCAGTCGTTGACTGTGCCTGCAGCTCATTGGATAGAGGCGTATCGGCTTCCGCCTGAGTTGAAATAATTTGGCCAGACTGATTTTGTAACGCCCGCGTCAGGGGATTGTCGCTCTCAGTTTCGGTGGCAAACTGATTGCCACTTTCCTGCTGTCCAAAGCTCAAGCCTAGTATAGAAGTACTTCCATTTCTGGGAGCTGCGGCATTCGAAGAGGGAGCCCTGCCACCAAACTGATATTGCTCTAGATAGCGCGTAAATGGACTGCTGCCCAAGGCTGAGCCATTCCCATTGGGCTGGGATAGAGCCAAGGTTTCATTGATAAACGCATTTTGTGCTTCCTCTGAGTCTTCTGCTAAAGCCTGCAATTGGGGAATTGCTGAAGATTCAGTTCCCAACTCGTTAAATAACAGAGTTAGGTTGTCAATGCCGGAAACGGCTGCCTGCTCCTCTGGGGTGAGCCCCGACAGGTCAAGGTCAGCATTGGGGCCACCCTCGGTGTTTTCATACGCCCCGAACCATTCGGGATGCCGCAGATAATCCCAGACAAAGACGGCTAATAGCAATGCCGCTAAGGATGACGCCAAGGGCACGGGTCGGGTCAAGAACCGCAGGCGTTTTAGAACAATCTCCAGCCAGGAAGCATTTTCCATGGTGCTTAAGATGGCAACTCAGTATGTGCTCTTCTATAGTAGCCGCCGTCGCTAGTTTGGGTAGGGAGCGGCAGGATGTCTTGTCACGGACTTTGCAAAAGTGGCACATGCGTTTGGCCAGCAGATGTGCCCCCAAAGATTAAGGTCAGTGCGGCCAAGGCTTAACCTTTTCATGGTTTGCCCTTAAGCCCCAACACAGACGATACGGGGTGAACACGCCTGTGTGTTTGAGCAGCAATCTGAAATCTGATTTCCTCTCAGCACATATGAAAAGTTGGCAGCATCCGTTCGCAGCCGCCGCTGGTTATCCAGGACATCTCTGAGCCGCGATCGCAGGACATTATTTCCACCGATTTATCGGGTTTGAGCCATCTGCGTGATGTTCATCCATAGGGGCTGAGCCTCAAACCTCTCACTTTATTCAGGTTCACTGATGGCTTTTGCTGAGGGGATAGGCCGCGACGTCAAACCAGGGATCTTGAATTAAGGCTACGACATGTTGCAGCACTCAGACAGTCACCTTCAAGCGGGAATCGCCTTGCAGCAAGACCACATTTTGGTCGTCGATGATGAAGCCCTGATCCGAGAGACCGTTAGCCTGGCGCTTCAAGATGAAGGCTATCAAGTAGAGGTCGCTGTCGATGGTTCGATGGCGCTAGAGCTGTTAGGGAATGCCGCTTGGCAGGGGCCAGCCGATGTCCCCCCATTTGATTTGGCCATTTTAGATTTGATGCTGCCGGGGGTCAGCGGCTTAGATCTCTGCCGTTTAATTCGGCATCGCAACTGGGACATTCCGGTGCTAATCTTGAGCGCCAAAGGGAGTGAAACCGATCGCGTAGTGGGCCTGGAGATTGGGGCTGACGATTATCTAGCAAAACCGTTTGGCATGCGGGAACTAATTGCGCGCTGTCGAGCACTGCTGCGCCGCTATCGCCGTGCCAAAGTGCCGCAGGCCGCGTCAATTTTGGCATACAACGAAATCGTACTGTATTTAAAGGAATTGCGCGTTACGGTCGATGAGCGAGAAGTGGCGCTGTCCCCTAAGGAATTCCGCATTTTAGAGCTTTTTATGAATCATCCCAACCGCGTGTGGAGCCGCGAAGACCTGATCGACAAGGTTTGGGGGCCAGATTTTATGGGCGATCGCAAAACGGTTGATGTCCACATTCGCTGGCTGCGTGAAAAGGTTGAGGCAGACCCTAGCAAGCCAAAATACATCATCACTCTCAGGGGCTTTGGCTATCGATTTGGTTAGGGGCTGTGGTCATTGAGCGACGCAAGGCTTCGGCACCAGAGCTACAGCCCTTCGCTTAGGAAGTTATAGCGGTATGCAAACTTATGCAGTACGCTCGTTTGTACTGTTCTAGTAGCCCCTATGCGTCCCCACTCCGCCGATTTACGTCAGCGCATCGTCACCCTTTACGAGCAAGGTGAAGGCTCGATTCGTCAACTTGCCAA
>JBCCNE010000386.1:0-5149 GCA_039026015.1 Cyanobacteria bacterium P01_C01_bin.70
CAATACGCTACAAGCCCAGGGCAAAGTGCTGCAATTCCTCAAGCAAAGTCGAGAGGCGCTGGCGAACTACGAGTCGGCGTTGAGCATTTATCGCGAAGTCGGGGATCGCCTGGGGGAAGCCAATACGCTACAAGCCCAGGGATTCCTTGCGCAGAGAAACAATCAGTTCCGAGCAGCTTTAGAATTTTTTCAACAAGCACTTGAGATTTATCAACACATTGGCGATCGCTACAGCGAAGGCATGACCCTGCAAGCAATGTCTCCGGTCTATCAACAGTTAGGACAAGTCAAAGAGAGTTTTGCGGCAGGCATGCGGGCCAATAAGCTTTTGCAAGATGTTGATATGCCTCTGGAAGCCATGCCCTATCCAAACTAGCTGAAACGAGCGATTCGATTTGCCCAAAAGGGCAAAGTACAGCTTGTTGTTTGTTTTATTGCTGGTTTAATCGCCTTTCCGTTTGCACTAGTCTGGTTGGTCATAATCTTACTGACTAGGCTTGTGCAGACTCCTTTCAAGAACTAGCGTCAGATTGAGGATGGCTGGGGCGATCGTGGCTGAGGGCGATCGCCCCAACTTTAGAAGCTATGCTGCAATGGCAGAGTAGTTAACGGTCGCTGGCGCTCTGTTGAGCTTCTGGCAGAACTTAATAGGGAAAACTGCCCAAGGGGACGCTGCCGTTATTTTCAGTCGTTTGGTAAGGGCTATTTTGGCCGACTGGATAGGGCGCTTGCAGGCCATTGGTATACATCAGCGTTGGCTGCTGTGACAGCGCCTCGGTTTCTTGCTGCTTTTCCTTCAAATCTTTGTTGAGTTCCCGAATTCGCCGTGACAGTAAGCGAATGATATTGATGGCAATTCCGGGGGTTTCGTCGATCGCTTCATAGAGCTGATGCTGCGTCAATATCAGGCAATCGCAGGCCTCTAACGTGGTTACTGAAGCAGAGCGCGGCTCCGCGTCGAACAGCGACATTTCTCCAAAACAGGCTCCTGCCGCCAACTCCGCCAGGGTTTGTCCGTCTTGCAAATGAACGCTGACTTGACCTTTAACGACAATATAAAGTGCTCGACCTTCTTGGCCTTCGGCAAAAATTGTGTGATGTTCAGGAAAGGACAGCTCATCCATAATGGAGGCTAGCCTGACCAAAAAGTCATCCCTTAATTCATTGAAGATAGGGACACCCCGAACAAACAGTAGTCGGTCAACGCTCGTCAGCATAAAAATTGATAGCTAGCTAGAAATGTGGCGATCGCGACGGATGTTGATGCGGCTTTTAACCTGGCGGCTAAGAGGCGGCATCAGACCATCAAGCATATACCAGAGTCCTGAGCGTAGCTCCAAAATTCGTCAAATGCAATAGAAACCTTGCTGAAATCCCATGAGCGACTAAAGGTATGACCATAATCGGGTTCCGGCAACCTATACACGATAGTTATGACAGCCTCATGCAGCTATTGTTTTAGGTGACAGGGCTATCGGCGGAATGAATCTAGATTGTCCAGATACCAAGCGTAGGTCTTTTCGATACCGGCTTTGAGTTCTGTTTGGGCTTGCCAACCCAGCTCTTTTAATCGGGAAACGTCCATCAATTTACGGGGAGTGCCGTCGGGCTTAGAGGTATCCAACTCCAGTTCCCCTTCGAAGCCGACCACCGCCTTGATAGTCAGCGCCAAGTCTTTGATGGAAATTTCTTCGCCGGTGCCAACGTTGATAAATTCAGGGCGATCGTACGTTTCCATCAGAAAAAACAGCGCATCGGCAAGATCATCAACATATAAAAATTCCCGCAGCGGTTCGCCGGTGCCCCAAACCGCAACGGCATCGGCACCACTGGTTTTGGCCTCGTGAAACTTGCGCATCAAAGCGGGCAGCACATGGGAGTTGGCTAAATCAAAATTGTCATTGATGCCGTAGAGATTAGTCGGCATGGCTGAGATGAAATTGACCCCATACTGACGACAGTAGTTTTCACACAGCTTGAGGCCGGCAATTTTAGCGATCGCATAGGGCTCATTTGTCGGTTCCAAAAAGCCCGTGAGCAAGGCCTCTTCCTTCATCGGCTGCGGACATAGCTTGGGATAAATGCAGGAAGACCCCAGAAACAGTAATTTTTTCACCTCATGGCGGTAGGCGCTGTGGATAACGTTGGCCTCAATCATCAAGTTGTCGTAGAGAAATTCAGCGCGATAAAGATTGTTCGCCTGAATACCGCCTACTTTAGCTGCCGCTAAAAAGACGTAATCGGGACGCTCTTCAGCAAAGAAGTTTTCAACCGCTGCCTGCTGTCGCAGATCCACCTCTTTACTTGATGGCAACAGCAGATTTGCATAACCACGGCTTCGCAACATACGGACGATGGCACTGCCAACCAGGCCGTTATGTCCAGCGATAAAAATTTTTGCTTGAGTATCCATCATCAAATTTTATTTAGGTAAAAAGTTTAAGGAGGAGAATTTGAAAAAGGCGTGTAACTGAGTGGCGATAGTTGCTGGCCAGTCACGCTATTTCGAAAACTCCAGGGAACCACCCCCATCAGCCTAGTTTGAGAGCTCATTCACAGCAGCCATCTAAAAAATTCTAAGGGTGTTGCTGGACAGGCACTTGAGCGGTTTCTTCTCAAGTCGGCATAAAAGTGTGAAGACCTTGACATCACTGACTTTTATAGAGTTTGTAAATTAGTTATGAGGTAGATACTGCATTGACTGGGCAACCTGTGAAGCACCCTCTTCAGAGTGCCCCAACTCCAGCGCGATTCATACAGGGGGAATCAGGCAAAGTTGTCGCCCAGCAAGATACTGGTTAGTAGCCCAACCATGCTGCCCCCCAGCACCAGCTGCCAGGTTGGCACCTTAAAGCGAATTAAAGCCACTAATGACAGAAGAGTGATGATCGCCGCGATCGCCGCCAGTCCCCATGAAGATTGATCAACAATGGCCGTCTGCATCAGGGGAATCGTTGCCGCTGCGATCGCCCCCAGTACGGCTGGTCGCACTGCCTTCAAAAAAGCTTGCACCCAAAGATTTTGACGAATTCTCAATAAAATCGGTGCGCCCGCCATGATGAACAAAAAGGAGGGGGTGAAAATGCTGATGCTGGCCACCAGCGCCCCCCATACTCCCGCCACCTTGAATCCAATAAAGGCTGCCGTCAGCACCACCGGTCCAGGACTTAGCTGCCCGATGGCAATGCCGTTGATAAATTCACTGCGGGTCAACCATTGCAGCTGATCCACCACCTCAAATTCCAGCAGGGGAATAATCACTAGACCACCACCGAAGATAAACGTGCCCGTTTTGAGAAACAGCGTCACCAAAGGCCAGAAAAAATCTGCCAGCCGTTCTGCGCCCCAAAAGCTCGACAGCGCCAGCACGTCCGTCGAGGTCACCGCCAGAGGCAGGCTAGAGAGAACCCCCAGCGGTAGCCAAACTGCCTGCGGTGAACGGCTGCCACGGGGCCGATAGAGAATGAGCCCCAGCAGCCCTGCCAAAATAAAGGTCAAAAGCGGGTTGAGCACACCCCAGCCAACGATCAACGCAACGGCGATCGCGATCGCGGCCCCTGGCCAATCTTTCACGAACTTTTTGCCCAACTTCCAGCAAAAGCCCAAGATGATGGCGATCATCACTGGCGCAATGCCGAAAAATAGCGCATCTAACTGCGGCAGGGCTTGAAAGCGAAAGTAGGCCCATGACAGCGTCACCACAATGAGGAAGGCGGGGGCAATAAAAGCGAGTCCGGCCACCAGCGCCCCCCACTGCCCGGCCCGAACATACCCTAAATAAATGCCCATTTGCGTTGAGGCGGGCCCCGGCAGCATCTCGCAAATCGCTAGTCCATCGCTGAACTGCTCTTGAGTTAGCCATTGCCGACGCACCACGGCCTCATCATTTTGCATAGCAATGTGAGCCTGTGGACCACCAAAGCCGATAAAGCCTAATCGGCCAAAAATCTGCACCAATTCGCTGAGGCGAGACGACAGCGGCGGACGAGTCGTAGAAGGTAGAGACATCGAAAATTTATGAGGGCAACTATGGGTTTTGCGGGCAGTGCAGCCCTTTTTTGACATTAATTTCTCATTGTGAAGGATGACTCGATTTTCTCTGGATGTCTAAAACACATTAGGGAAGCCAGAGCTTTCATACTTAGCGACGAATCACTCCCATGCCAGTAAAACCTAATCTAAAGGCTATTTAAGTCCCCTTTGTAAATTAGCTTTGTCCCCGAACTCGCGATCGTCAAAAGCCTGGAAACGCACAGCTGGCGGAAGCAAAGGCTATAAAATCAGCATGCGTTACTACTTCAGAAGTAAAGCCCTTTGAGAACATGCACTCCCGCCCTTCTGCTCACAAAATCGCTGAAGTGCGGAACCCACCACATTACTATCATCGAGCTTGTAAGTTGCCTAAATGATGGCAGCCTCTAAATCTAAATGCAGCCGCCTCTCTAAAGCTAGAGCGTTTCATCAATTAATGTCAGAAATTTTACGGGATAAGCATTATCATGCTGTCTCCGTTTCATCAGCGAGGGGCTGAAACCCTGGCAATCAAAGCATTGAAAATCCAAATAATGACAGGCCTCCAGTGGGGGACTAAGGCCCTTATTTCCAGATTAGGTTTGTGTATCTCACCAGGCCAGGAAATGCTGTGTGCGCAAATTTAGTTGAATACTTCTGGCGTTTTGCGTAGATTTAGAAGCCGCGCTCAGGGCTTATCACATGGATTTTCGCTGACGAGATATCTCTCTTCAGGTTGAACAATCATTGATTTTACATGGAGAAATATGACAAATCGATAGAATATGGTCTATGATAGCATTGGCGTATATATAGGGGACTTGAACCGTTGTTTCATGCCACGCTTCACCAGCTCAAAGTTTTTGAAGCAACTGCCCGTCACGGGAGCTTCACCCGCGCAGCCGAGGAGTTGTATTTAACCCAGCCAACAGTTTCGATTCAGGTTAAGCAATTGACCAAAGCCGTTGGGCTGCCACTGTTTGAACAGATTGGCAAACGACTCTATTTAACTCAGGCAGGTCAACAACTCCTCGAAACCTGTCAGCGAGTGTTTGAAGGATTAGATCAGTTTGAGATGGCGATCGCCGATATCAAGGGCATGAAGCAAGGGCAGCTCAGAATTGCTGTTATCACCACG
>JBCCNE010000387.1:0-5138 GCA_039026015.1 Cyanobacteria bacterium P01_C01_bin.70
ATCAGCGAAACGGGCTCAGTCTGCGAACTCCGCTGGCCGATCAGAGCGATTAAATGGTGGTGTTGAGGCGGTGTTGAGGGTAGCAGGGTGGCAAGGTGGATGATTTTTGGTTCTTGGTTCTCCGAGTTCCGAACTCCGACTACGCTCTCTGAATTCTGAACTTTGAACTTTGAACTCCGCACTTTGCGCTCTACGTTCGTTCATCGCAATTCCTATCCTGAGAGGAATCGCAAGATGCAAAAGGTTTGTTACTCTTTGGAGAATCGATGCTCAGCGATAAAAATGTCTTACCCCAAAGATTCTCATAATTCTCCCCAAGCGCCCCAGCAGCCTCCCCCTGGCGCTCATAACTCTGATCTAGACCACGGTTGGAACGAGGTATCCCAGGCGCCGGCTGGCCAGCATGAGCGGCAACAACTGGCACAGGAAGCGGCTCGCCATACTAAAGCCCGCAAACTGACAGCATTGGATATGTTTGTGCGGGGCATCATTTTTTTGGTGACTGCTCTGGAACTGCTGTTGGCGCTGCGCTTTATCTTGAGACTTTCGGGAGCTAATTCAGACAATACCTTTGCCAGTGGTATTTATGGTCTTTCCCAGCCGTTCGTCAACCCGTTTTCAACGCTGTTTATCAGCCCCACGTTTGGCGGTAGTCAAAACATTTTTGACGTGAATTTGTTGGTCGCGATGGCGGCTTACTTAGCACTGCTCGCGTTATTTCTCGGCCTTGTGCATGTTTTCAGCGAACGCTATTAGAGGGGTTTTACAAATCGCGATCGCGTCCTGCTTGGCAGGCGGCCAGCGGCTCTAGGTCTAGCGATAGTTGAATAAACTGCACTTCTGACGGCAAGGGCTCCAGATTGGAGAGTGAGAGGCCTAACAGTCGCACTCTGGCGGCATCATCAACATGTTGATGCAGCATTGCCATGCCCAGAGCCAGAATCTGCGCAGTTTCACGGATAGGCTGCGGCTGGGTTTGGCTGCGAGTGACCTGCTGATAGGTACTGTATTTGACTTTGAGCGTTAGGGTGTAGCCGCCGCGTCGCTGTTCCTGGACGCGCTGGCCAACGCGATGGGCAATTTGCGTCAGGGCCGCCTCCATCGCAGATCGGGTATCCAGATCGAGGGCAAAGGACTTTTCTGCGCCAATCGACTTGCGAATGCGGTTAGGATTGACCGGGCGATCGTCTTGTCCCCGCGCCACTCGATAGTAGAAGCGTCCCACTTTGCCAAATTTGTTGACCAAATCGGACTCCGACCACTGCTTGAGGTCGGTTCCAGTTTGAATGCCAAGCTGGTGCATTTTGGCGGCTGTAACCTGCCCAATGCCGTGAAACTTATTGATGGGTAAGGCTTCTACAAAGGCAGCGGCGTCCTGCGGGCGAATCACGTAAAGGCCGTCGGGTTTATCGAGGCCGGAGGCAATTTTGGCGAGAAATTTGTTGATGGAAACGCCGGCAGAGGCAGTAAGCTGCGTCTCCTGACGAATGGCTTGGCGAATGGCTTGGGCGATCGCGATCGCCGATCGCTCTCCCACAAAATTATGCGTCACGTCGAGATAGGCTTCGTCTAATGACAGCGGCTCAATTAGGTCAGTGTAGCGGGCAAAAATGTCGCGGATTTGCCGGGACACTTCGCGATAGACCTCAAATCGGGGTTTGACGAAAATGACGTCAGGGCACCGCTGATAGGCGACTCGGGCGGGCATCGCTGAACGAATGCCGAATTTGCGGGCTTCATAGCTGGCGGCGGCGACGGCCCCACGCTGCTCAGGTGTACCCCCAACGACAATCGGGCGATCGCGATAAGCGGGCTCATCCCGCTGTTCAACCGCCGCGTAAAAGGCATCCATATCGACGTGAATAATTTTGCGTAAGGGTGCCTCGTTAGCCGACGGCATCGGTTCTGCCCCAGAATCAGTTTTGCTAATGGCTGTCATCATTTAGCTATCCCAGGCTGCGACAGCCAGGGTTTTAGCCCCTAGCTTATAAGTTAGAACGGGCGCGGTAATGCCGATGTCGCCAGATTTTTAACCTGAATTGATAACGCGCTCTGGCATCTCAACCTTGGGCAGATTTTCCTGGCCTAGGGAAATTTCACTCTACTTAAGTAAACTGGCTGCACCCTATTTTTTGCCCCTCACTCGCTTGATAAACGCTGTGTTGTCAGGATCTCATGGAGCAAATATACTATAGCCTTCTCTAGGCTGACGAAGGATATTACCTTGCCTGAGAATACTGACTTTAGGACGTCCTGCGTGCTTTAATCGCCGCAAAAATGCGGTGAAAAGAATTGGCAATTTTGCGGCGGGCAAACATTATGAGGGCTCTGGAGGTAAGAGCGTTATCTCTGGGCGATCGGCGCTGTCAGGAATGCGGACAGACTTGGTGCTAAGCGAGTTGTACTGCACCCAAATCACCGTTGCTGAACTTTTGAGCGCGACTTCGAGGGGAATGTTGCCCTTAATCACGTGACTGAAGAAGCTTTCTCGGCTTGCGCCTAAGACCACGACATGGCTTTGGGTTTGCTGGCACAGGTCAGTGATGCTGGCAGCAATATCGTCCTGTAGGGTGAGGCTGGTTTTTACCGGGCTGCGGAGGCGTTTTTCTAAAGCTTTGGCCCGTCGCATCAGCTGTCGGTGCACGTTGGACTGATTATTCTGTTTGGTGGCGATCGCACACAGATGCACTTGGGGCTGAGGGCTGAGGGTCATCAGTGCGGGCATCAGCCGCAGCGCTAGTCGAGAATTGGGGCCTCCGGCGGAGGGCAGCAGCCAGCGATCAAATCGAATAGTGGCTCCTGGCTTCACCACAATCACGGGGCAAGGAGCCTGCCGCAGTAGGGTATCAACGACATTGCCAACCAGGCGGCCGGGCGTCAGATTAGGACGCCGCCAGCCTAGCAAAATCTGATCGATATGACGTTTCTTGATGACTTCTAGCAGGGTTGAGGCGACGTCATGGGCAACGCGAATCTGGGTATGCAGGGGAACTTTAGTATGTTTTACTCGCTCGCAGGCCAGGCTCAGCAGCTCGTGGCTGGCGGCTAGATTCACGACGGCCTCCTCGGGAGGCACGGAGCGTGGAACCAAAATTACGTGCAGACACTCCAGTTCGTATTGCTCTTGGCGAGCGATCGCGATGGCCATATCCAACAACAGCGGCGCGGTCTCCGGATCGCTAATCGGCACCAGCAGGCGACCGCGGCCCACCGACGGCGATCGCAGGCGATAGACGCCACAGGAAGGAGTGGCCGCTGGGCCGGTTTCAGTATTTTTGCCGCTCAGTCGCTCTGACTCTGCTCGGATAATGTCACCGCGCGTAATAATGCCCACTAACTTATTGCCATCGGTCACGGGCAAGCGACTGACCTTAAGCCGGTTGAGCAGGTCTAATACGTGGGGCAAAGATGATTCTGGCTTCACCGTCACCGGATTGGACGTCATGATGTCTTGGACGAACAGACTGCTAGAGCGGGTTTGAGTGTTGTCGCCCAGGTCGGTTTGGGTGATGATGCCGACCAGTTTGCCCTGCGAGAGCACGGGGAAGCCCCGATGGTGCGATCGCGAAAAGGCCTCCAGGGCCTCTGGTACAGTCATCTTGGCCGACAGGGTTTCGACTCGACGCTGCATCAGATCGGCAGCAGTTAAATCAGCCCAGGGATTTGCCTCTGAGGGCGTCACCTGCAGTTGAATGCCCTGAAACGCCAGCAGTCGGTCATAAATCGAGCCAGAGGAAATGCGATCGCTAAACAAATACGCCAATCCCGACCCGATCATTAACGGCAGCACCAGGTTGAAATTGGCCGTCATTTCAAACACGATGACGATTGCCGTAATCGGGCCGCGCGTCACGGCGCTAAAAAATGCCCCCATGCCAGTCAGTGCATAGGTGGTGGTATTGCTGCTGGCAAGGGTATCAACCGGCAAACCCAACCAGCTGTGGCTAGCCTGCGCCACCAGACTCACCAAACATCCCAGCGCTGCTCCTAGCACCAGAGCCGGCGCAAATAGTCCCCCAGAAGCGCCTGAACCGTAGGCGATCAGGGTGAGCACAAACTTGACTACAAACGCGATCGCAATGAGCTGCCAGGCGGCTCCGCCAGTGACGAAAAATTCCCGCAGGCCAGTATTGTCTTGGGCGGCGATGGGCAAGGCCGCTCCCACTAAACCGGTCATCGCTCCAGCGAGACCAATGCGCCAGGGTAAGCTGATCGTCTTGAGCTGTTGAAAAAAGTGCAGGCTGGTGAAAACGCCTTGGCTAAACAGGCCCCCAAATATGCCTGCTAGTACCCCAAGCAGTACGAGAAACGGCAAATCTTGGACGGAGAGGCCGGTTTGCAGCATGCCAAAATTGCTGAGATTGAGCCCCTGCCCCCCCAACAGCCGCGATACTACGGCCCCCACAAACGACGCCAAAATGGCCGACCCCAGCGTCAGGTTAGAAAAATCCTGCAGCAGTTCTTCGACCACGAAGAGCACTCCGGCGATTGGGGCATTAAACCCGGCCGCCAGTCCCGCTGCGGCTCCGGCCGCAATTAACTGGCGACGATATTCCGGCGAGGTGGGCACCCATTGACTCAACTGCGCCGCCAGGGCCGCTCCGATCTGCACCGTTGGCCCCTGGCGCCCTAGCGAGAGGCCCGCTCCCAGCGCCAAAATCGTGCTGCCCAGTTTTGCCAGTGCTACTCGCAAATTGAGCGGAATATCCACATAGGCCAACGCCGCTTTGACTTTGGGAATACCGCTGCCCGTCGCTTCTGGAGCCACCCACTCCAACAGCCAGCCAGAAGTCGTGCCGCCCAACAGGCCCACCAGCGGCAGCAATAACCAGGCGGGGACCGTACTTGTGAGCCGCCAATCGATCAGAATTTCCACACTCTGCTTCAAGGCTACGGCCGCTAGCCCCGAGACTACTCCGATAATGCAGGCTTCTAAAAATGCAACCCGCTTAGAGCCAAAAAGTTTGTGCAGGTGCCGCAAGCGCAGCATAGTGCAGTGTGCCTAAACAACAGGGGAGCGATCGCCCAACCGTTTTCGATCACGGGTCGACGACAGATTAAGCATGCCCTTACGTCTCACTTAAGCATGCCCTTACGTTTCACAGTGTTGAGAATCACCGCAGCCATGAATGGCAGTG
>JBCCNE010000388.1:0-5089 GCA_039026015.1 Cyanobacteria bacterium P01_C01_bin.70
GTATTACCGAGGGGATTAACACTCGAATTAAGCTCATCAAGCGTCAGGGATATGGCTTTCCCTGCTTCCCTCATTTCCGGCTGCGGCTGTTAGCTTGCTTAGGCCGTTCATAATCAGTAACACACCCAGTCACGCAGAGCCGCAATAATTTTGCCGTGGGAAAGTGTTAATTTCGCGCGTTTTTCTCATGCTTATTCCGCTGATGCCGCCTTGATGTCACCATTTTCGTATTCGCAATATTCCACCTCTACAGTGGCGTCCTGTAGCGCGGCCATGGGCATATGCTTCACTTTGACAACCTTGTAAAAGAGGCCGTTGAAATCAATCCATTCATTTACGCAGGGCACGCGGGTTAGGTTAATCACTTTATCAGCGAGGTTTTGGGCATTGCTTAGTAAGCGATCGCTACAGCTTGCGGGGAGTTGAGTGACTTTGCAGGAGACTTTTACCATAAGTTTTTAAGGCGTTGGACTCAGAAATATTGACTGGCAGAAACTACTCTAGGGACTGTCATCATTCAGAGCCTGAACCCTTATGCTGAGAGTAGTTCAGCCCCTAAAGCAGTTTTGCGGAGCGGGCGCGGCAATGCCGATGCCGCAAGGCTTCCGAGTTTAATTGATGACGCGCCCTAGATCATCCTAATCACTCAACTGAAAGATTAATCAAACATTTTGCCAAATTGGTCACCGGCGAAATAAAATATAGTATATATGTATTATCAGGCCAACCCGTCAAACCTATGTAACCCCGGAGAAACCCGATGTCCTATGTCGATGGCTATGTACTGACTGTGCCCACCGCGAATAAAGACCGTTACAAAAGGCATGCTGAAGCGGCCGCTGCCGTGTTTATGGACTACGGCGCACTCAAGCTGGTGGAATGCTGGGGAGACGATGTGCCCCAGGGTGAAGTGACATCGTTTCCTATGGCGGTTAAGTGCCAGGAAGACGAAACGGTCTGTTTCTCCTGGATTATCTGGCCTTCGCGTCAGGCCAGAGACGCGGGTTGGGAAAAAATCATGGCCGACCCTCGAATGCAGCCTGACTCTGATTCCGGCATTGGTGAAATGCCCTTTGACGGCAAGCGCATGATCTATGGCGGCTTTGAGATGATTGTTGAAGTGTAAATTTAGCTGAATGATTAGTCATTCACGGGCGATCGCAAACAGACAATTGCTTGTTCTGATAGCGCCGCCGCAAATGCCTGATCCAGCGGCCGATGCTGCACCAGCAGACGATAGTAAATCGGCCCATACAGCATATCCATCGCCAAATCGAGATCGAGGGCAGGGTCAAATTCGCCTGCTGCCATCCCCCGGCAAATCACTTGCCGAGCCGCTTCACGACGGGGGGTAAGAAAGCGATCGCGAAAACTCTCCAGCGCTCCCGGATCGCACTGCCCTTCCGCAATAATCTGGGCCACAATGCGGCCTCCGTCACCCTGAAAAAACTGTACTAACTGCGCCATTTGCCGGGCCAGCGCCTCAGCCGCGGTGGCTGTTTCGGGGAAAGGCAGCACGGTTTTCGTTTGGGCTAAAAATGCATCAACGATAACGGCAGCTCGACTCGGCCACCAGCGATAAATCGTCGTTTTGCCCACGCCGGCCTCACGGGCGATCGCCTCAATTGAGACTTTGCGCACATTGCCCTGCTGGAGCAGTCGCCACGCCGCCGCCAAAATCGCCTGCTCCGACTCAACGGAACGAGGTCGTCCTATCGACGAGGGAGGCGCCGCCTGTGAATCAGCCGTATGGAGAGTTCCCTGATTCTCCATGGCGCTACGGTTTTGCGACATCCGGCCTCCAGACAAGGGCATTAAGGGTTCACGTCTAACCGTCTACACCATATACGATACGCACCGTAAATAAAATTTTCCAGAAGAGGTTGACACTTTCGACGCGAATCGTTTAGAAATTATATATACGAAACGGTTCGTTTCTTAAAGGAGTTGGAACGATGATAGCAAGCCCCCGTGCAATCGTGCGATTTGGCTTCTCCGGGCTGATGAGCTCCAGTCTGGTTCTCGGCGACTGGACGATGCCTGCAGCCGTTAACGCTGCTGCAGCGATCCCTGCGACAGCTGCTGAAGCACTGGCCCAGACCTCTGATGAGGCAGAAATTCGAGCGCTTACAGCCCAGTGGTTTGCCGCTTGGAGTCCCGGTCGTGGAGCCGTTGATTGGGACGCCATGGGTACACTTTTCGTGCAGCAGTCAGATGAGCTGTTGGTGTTTGATGATGCTGGCGGAAGCGTTGTCGTGCTCACCAGTTGGGATGAGTATCGCGCTACGTGGGAGCCGTTTATGGCGCAGTTCAGCGAATGGCAAATTGCACCTGAGGGAGAAATTCAGATTCGCGTGGATGGCGATTTAGCCACAGCCGTATTCACCCTGACCGGCGGCGGCGTTGACCAAGCGGGCAATACCGTCAATTTTCGTCAGCGGGCAACGCATATCTGGCAGCGCATTAATGGCCGCTGGTTGATCGTCCACGAGCACCTCACGACTGACGGTTGAACGTTTTTAGAAATGGAGTTGCTGAACCATAGCATAATGTCTGGATGACTGCGATGTCAGGAGCTCACTCAGCAGCAGATTCTCGCCCCGATTTGGGCTGATTCCTCCCGTTCAGATGGCAGCAATATTGTGCTGGTTTATGTGCTATTGCGGCGGCGCAAACTTGGCCTCGTTAAACACTGGATTCAAACCGTGTGCGGCGTCGACTTTCCCCTCAAAGAACCTCTCCTCGAAAGCCAATCTAGAAGCTGCCTAAGTCTATCAACGACCAATTTTCATGCTTAAAAGACCGCATTTGGAGGCAAAGAACGATGAGAAAGAGAGCGTTATTAACAGTAATGGTTATGTCGGCAATGGGAACTGTCGCGATCGCTGATCGCCTGCCGTCTCAAACCAATCCGCCAGTAGCAAACTCCGATCAGCTGTCGAACCTCCGGGCTGAGCATGTCATGATTGCGACCGCTGACTATGACGGCACCCTCACCTGGTATCAAGACACTTTAGGCTTTCGCATTAAGCATGAATGGACAGTGCCCGAATTTCCTGACCTACAGCTCGCCTACCTCGAAAAGAACGGTTTTATCGTTGAGGTTGTGGCATCACCCAATACCGAGATACCTGCCGCCCCCGAAAATTTTGCTGACCGTTTGCAGCAGCCTGGCATCGGCCATTTTGCGTTTCTGGTGGATGATGTCGATATGACAACAGACGCTCTAGAGACCAAAGGCGTTGAGATTGTCGTTCCCCCCACGAGCTTTCCGGACAGTGGTCGACGACTTTCTTTCATCCAAGATAACAACGGCTACCTAATCGAGTTTTTGGAAGAGCTGCCCCTAAGTGAGCGCGTGCCATATACCGGAGGGGAGGATTCAGACATTCATAATTGAGATTGCTTTTCTTGCCTGAGATAAAGACATTTGACCCACCCAAAATCAAACAATAACAGGAGCCTTCCATGCAGTCTTTAACGCTTGAGTCCACGTTTAGTATCGGTGGCGACCTTGCTGTTAATCGCCTGGGCTATGGAGCCATGCGCCTGACCGGCCAGCCGGGCAACTTCGGCCCCTACGCTGATTGGGAGGGCGGCAAGCGACTGCTGCGCCGCGCTGTGGAACTGGGGATTAATTTCATTGACACTGCCGAAGCCTATGGCCCCGGCACCAATGAGGACATTATCGCCGCTGCCCTGCATCCCTATGTCGACCATTTGGTCATTGCCACTAAGGGTGGCATCCACAAGCCGGCCCCAGATAGCATCCAGGCGGACGGCAGCCCCGACAGTCTTAGACGGGGTGTCAAGGGAAGTCTGCGGCGACTGAAGCGCGATCGCCTTGACCTCTATCAGCTTCACCGCCCCGATCCTCAAGTGCCATTGGCCACATCGATCGGAGCGCTGGCGGAACTTCAGCAGGCGGGCAAGATTCGCCATATCGGTGTCTCGAACGTTACCCTAGAGCAGCTTCAAGCAGCCCAGGCGATCGCCCCCATCGCTTCAGTGCAAAACCGCTATAGTCTGGTGGACCGCACCCATGAGGCCGTTTTAGACTATGCGATCGCACAGAATATTGCCTTCATTCCCTACGGTTCTTTAGGGGCGCATCCTCTCAAGCGGGGAGCCCCGCTGGCAACGGCGGCAGGCATCTTGGCGACAATCGCTCAAGCTCACAACGCCACCCCGACGCAAATTGCGCTGGCCTGGCTGCTGCACCGCGCCCCGAATATCCTGCTGATTCCCGGCACCACGACAATCTCTCATCTGGAAGACAATGTGAAAGCCGCCTCGTTGAGACTCTCCCCATCGGAAATGGCGCAGCTCAATGACCTCGCAGGCTAGCAGGCAAGGGCGCGCTCAGTCCCATGTCCACTGCCGCTGTTACTGACTATGGTTCGTCAACCAAGCTCTGACGACTCGTCTCATCCCCAGGGGCGGCTCCCCAAAATCCAGTTTGGCGGATAGTTCAGGCACCTCATCCGTAAGCCAGTAAACGTGCTGGCCTGGCAATTGCTTCAGCAGCATCCGTATCATGGGGCTGACAATGCCTCGATGGCAGAAGTCGCTAAGCGTCCATACATCCACCAATTAGGCATTGCACACTCCGTCCGACAAGACGCGGGCCGTGCCAATGATGAGATCGCAAGGCCGGCCACATAGCGATTTTCAAATCAGGCTTTAAGCTGTTCAGGGCTGCGGCCATTGTCAAAGGCATCCTGGAAGCGTGGCTTTCATTTTGGCCCAATGAACATCCTGTAGTTGAGTCTGATAAACAATTTCTGACACTGGAGGTTTCCCAATGGCTACTCATGCTCAAAAAATCGCCCTTGTTACCGGCGGCAATCGCGGCATTGGCTTGGCGATTGCCCGAGGGCTGCTCGCTCGAGACTATCGGGTAATCATCACGGCGCGCTCGTTGGATAGCGCCAAACAGGCCGCCGAAAAACTTTCGGAAAAGGTAATGCCTAGCGAGCTGGATGTGGGCAGCGATCGCTCCATCGCCGCGATGGTCGAAACGGTCAGCCAGGCGTTTAATCGGCTTGACGTTTTAGTCAACAACGCTGGGGTGTATCCCGATGGCGAC
>JBCCNE010000389.1:0-5074 GCA_039026015.1 Cyanobacteria bacterium P01_C01_bin.70
AAATGATAATTGTGACCGTGACCGTTGGGACGGGCACATTTGCCGTAAATTTCTACATTTTCCTCAAAACTCAAGGTCGGCAAAGCCAACCGGTGAGCGGCGCTAAAGTGAGTGCTAATCGTGAGATAGGCTTCCATGTCATTACCTGTATATTCGGCCCAAAGTTCAGGGTGTTCAAACAGTTGAATTTTGATAATCGGCAAATGAGGGGCTAGGCGCTGCCACAACACCCGTGCGATGTGTTCGGTAGTGGGTAAAGTAGCCTGGAATTCCGGCCAAACATCATTTAGATAGGAGAAATCGAGCTGACTAGTAACTTCGCGCTTGATTACCTGTTTAACGTCGGAAAGGTTAAGCACCATGCCGTATTCATCCAGTTCGCCCAGCATCGACACATACAAAGCGTAGTTGTGACCGTGCCCCATAGGACGACTACAGGGGCCGAATTTGGCCTGGTTTTTAGCTTCGCTCCATTCTGGCAGCCAATAACGATGACTGGCGGCAAACTGAGCACGGCGATGAATAATGCACTGCATAAACGGCTAGCTCGAGATCGTTAACGTTTCGTAATTTTCCTCACCAGAATAGTCTATCGCTTTATCAATTTGAGACAAATCGCCGTGGTGATCGCGTCAAATCTTAGCTCTTGTAAATTTTAATAACGATCACCTCTCATATTTATGGATTTAGTCGTGAAATTCCTGACATAGCAGGAATTTCAGGCTCCGAAATCGACATCACCTTTAGTTTCATGAGTTGCTGACATATGGCAAAAACAGTAAAATTAGATACAAATAGAAAAATCGTCTTTTGGCGCTTACAGCTTTTGTCCTCAGATAGGTTCCAAAAATTGACAGGTTTAGGACGAGAGTAGAGCGCTCGCCCCCAACACACCTCCTCACAGAAGGATATGTATCTGAGTTCAATCTTGAATTAGGAAACACCATATGAAACTTTGTTATCGCGGCGTGAGCTACGATTACACGCCTCCCATTTTAGAAGTCACTGAAAGTGAAATGCTTGGTCAATATCGTGGCCGATCGCTGAATTTTTCATACGTTAAGCACGTGCCTTTTCCTCAATCTGAGGCTAATCTCAAGTATCGGGGCGCCACCTATCACACCACCCGCTACGGAGAAATTGAGGCGGTGGTTCAGGTTCGCCAACCAACTCAAGAGGTTCAGTTCCAGCCCGTATTTGATTCGATGGCGGCGGCTCGCCGAAGTTTGCTACAAGAAGCCGCTGAGATGCATCAGGCAAATATAAAGCGATCGCTGGAGCGTCGGATGCAGGTGGCTCAGGCGAAAGGGGACGAGCGTCTGCTGCGTCAACTTCAAGATGAGATGCATCAGTACGCCTAGTTCATTGGTATCGGCTTAAAGCAGTTGCGGTAATCTTGGCCATTGCTCTGGATCTTCAATATCAAATGTTTAGCGGTGCCAGCGTGGAGCTGGCGGCGCTTTTTGATGGGTGGAACCTGGCTGCAATCCCACAGCCATATTATTTATTCTCCTAGCAGCCTGAAAACCCATGGAAAGTCGCCAGAGAATAGCGGCTAAGATTAAGCAATGAACGTTGGATGCAAAGGCTCATGGGCGATCGCTACATATTGATTACTGGGGGCACCGGCGGTTTGGGAAGAGGCGTCACTGCCGTTGCCTTAGCGCAGGGGGCGACGGTGACGATTCCCTACACGACTTCTCGCAGTGTAGACAAGCTGAAGGATGAGCTGCCGGCGGAGCAGCTAACGCGGGTAAACTTTGTTGCTGCTGATCTAAGTGATGAAGCTGCCGTCATTTCATTGGTGGAGAGCCATGAGCGCCTGGATGCAACGATACATTTGGTCGGCGGTTTCGCAATGGGACCAACCCCCGACTTTAGCTATGCGGAATGGCGTCAGCAGCTCGATCTCAATTTGAACACGACCTTTTTGGTCTGCAAGCACAGCCTCAAGAAGATGCTTAAGCAAGACTATGGCCGCATCGTCACGGTTGGTTCGCGCGGGGCGTTGCAGCCAGCCGGACAACTGGCAGCGTATTGTGCAGCGAAGGCGGGAGTGGTAGCGCTGACTAAAGCGATCGCCGATGAGGCCAAAGGCACCGGAGTCACCGCCAACGTTGTGCTCCCTAGCACTATCGATACGCCCACCAACCGCGACGCCATGGGCACCGACCAAGCTGATCAGTGGGTCACGCCGCAATCCCTAGGCGAAGTTATTTGCTTCTTAGCCTCTGATGCAGCCAAAGATGTTCGCGGTGCTGCGGTGCCGGTCTATGGGCAAACCTAACTCGCCTCTATTTGTCCATCCTAAATGCCGTCAGCTACTGGCGGTAGTCGCGGCGCTATGGCTAGGGCTAATGGCCGTCATTGGCGTAGCGAGCACCGTCGGCATCTCGGAGGCCGCCCTCGAAGACCCGCTGATCTCACCGTTTTTTTATCTGGCCTTGTTTGGGTGCTGTAGCTTGTGGGTGCTCTGGCAATATCGTCGCCGCGCTATCGACCTGCCGACCTTGCTAGGGGCATGGCCGCAGCGCCCCCAGCTGCTTTCCTTGGTGGGGCTATGGGGATTGCTCTTTATATTTTCGCTGGGGGCATTTCAAGTTTCCTATGGGCTACTGTCCTACCTGTTCCCAGATTATGTGAGCATAACCCTGCAAGACTCTCTCTTTCTCGGAGCCGGTGAGACCGCCGTGCCGTGGCTCTATAACCTGTCGATAGCGTTTGTACTGGTCGTGGCCGCTCCGATTTTGGAAGAATTTCTCTTTCGCGGATTTTTGCTCCATCGCTGGGGCACTCGCTGGAACCTCCCTGCAGCCGTACTGCTATCGTCAATTCTCTTCGGAATTTTGCACGGTAATGTCATTGGGCTAACGATGTTTGGTCTGATAATGGCCCTGCTGTACTGCCGCACCGGCAGCTTATGGGCCGTGATTGCCGTTCATGCGCTGAATAATGCGATCGCCGCTAGCCTCGAAATCATCACCCGTCTAGCCGGCAGCACCGCCCCAGCCTCGTTGGCAGACTTACGTTCAAACATCTGGTTCGGGATTGTGCTGTTGGGAATTTCCCTGCCGTTTTTGCTCAAGTTCATCCGCCGCAACTGGCCGCAAAAACAAACCCCGCTGCCTTATTTCATCAATCGTGATTCCCGCTCCACCTCTGGGGATGGAAGGATGTGAATAGGGTGTAGGGGCGAATGGCCGGATGCGCGCATGAGGTGAGCAGCTGATTTTAGATTCTTGCCCCTGCGCCTGATTAGCCAAATAGAAGTTGCCAGCCAACGATTGCGATCGCGAGGTCGGCCAATAGGTGGCTGAGATAGCAGGCCCAGAGCGATCGATAGATGAGATAACAGGCCGACCACACCAAACCGGCGATAAAAACCCCGACGGATCCGATAATTGTGACGCTCCAACTGCCGGTGAAGCCGCGCAGCGCGACAATATGATGCAGCGTAAAGCAGGCTGCTGCCAACATTACGGCTGTCAAACCGGGCACTAGGACTTCGCACTGGCGATAAACAAACCAGCGCCAGATGTACTCTTCCACCAGGGCATTGCCAAACGTAAAATAGACGGCAAAGGCCAGAAACAGCCATGGATTTAGGAGGCCCACTGCGTCGGCACGAGCCTGCACCAGAGCCGGATCTAGCCATCTTTGACCCAACAGGACATAGCCGCCATAAATCGCTCCAAACATGCCAAGTCCGAGCCACACCCCCACCCACAATTCTTTGCGTGAGGGACGGGTGAGTCGAAGGCGCTTCCGGTCAACGCGCCAAGCCCACAGCAGCGGCAATAGTAATATCCAAACGCGGGTGGCGACGAAGAGTGCTTGTCCCCCGCTGTTTGGTCCATACAGACGAGCTATGATGCCCAGATTTGCCGCCCCTACCAGCAGCAGCAGGGCAATCGTCGCCCGTAGTCGAGATTTCTGCATGGGCATGGCAACCTAGGGCGCGTCATCAATTAAAGCCAGAATGCCTGCAGCATAAGCATTACCGCGCCCGCTCCTTAAACTTAGCTAGGGGCTGAACCGCTTCTAGCATCCGAGTTTGACCGCTAAATGATGATAGCCCCTAGTCCATAAGCTGCGGAAAATCAGGCTGGAGCGATCGCAGATATCCCAAAATCCACACCATAAAGGCTTCCAGCATCATCACCAGCCAAAACAAGAGGCGGGGCAATAGATACCGCAGTTTCTGCCAGGGTTGGTTAAACAGCACTGCCACTTTCATCGCAGCGTGAGCGCCAATCCATCAGCCCAGATAATAGCCCGGCATTATGCTCCCAAACAATACTGCGCTGGTAATCCCTAGCAACTATCCCGAGTTAATGGCAACAGCCCCAGCACTAAGCGTAAACGGAAATTCTGAAAGCAACAAAAATCGCAGTATCACCCACTCGATACCGGCGCCGAGCCACAGATCAGCCAGCCATCTCTAGATGCCGCTGCAGCACCAGCCATTGAACGGCAATCAGCGGTGCCGGCCACCACCATCAAAGCCCAGCCAACCACTCCCACTGTCGGAACAGCCGAATCCGCACCCCATTCAGAAGTTCACTCGCGATCGCCCCGGTTGGGGTGACCTGCAGCCAGTTCCGAGCCTAAGTCACCGCTTACCATAGCCTTGGCTAACGGCTCTTCTATCATCGGTGCGGATAGGAATTACTAAATTTTCCAAGTGGATACGGCGCTTTTGGCTGCTGGTGAGGCGCACAAAGTGTTCTAAATCCCCATCCTCAGGCAGATTGATGTATCTCTCCAGGCAAGAAATGCTGTAAAGAGCAAAATTTTTTGAGCCCTATTTCTTCGCCCTTGATCGTGTCCGGGCACCAATGATTGGGCAATCTAATGGTAATTTCAACTGCACATTGCACAGTATTGACGGTCAGCAGTTGCGCTTGTTGCAGGCAGGGCCGTCACTGCAAGGGGTGGCGTTTACTCTGATGGCTTCCTGTTGCTCTAAAGAACGCCTGAAAAAGTAGACCAATACGGAGATAACAGCTTGTCTACGGTCTGAAAATCTCACGCTCCAAGCCCCGTATGAAAAGATCCGAAGTCCTCAAATACG
>JBCCNE010000390.1:0-5003 GCA_039026015.1 Cyanobacteria bacterium P01_C01_bin.70
CGGATGTGGTATGGCTTTCCGGTGAACTATACCTTTCGGAGCAGCCACGATTTTGAGCAGCAGTCAGATTTGTCAGAAAGTCGGCAGTTACTCCAAACTTGGCTACGGCAGGTGGCGGAGGAAACGGGGATTCCGCCAGAGCGCACGGTAATCGCGGGTTTCTCCCAGGGGGGCGCAATGACGCTGGATGTGGGGCTTCAGTTATCGTTAGCCGGGGCGCTAATTCTGAGCGGCTATCTGCACAGTGAACCGGAGCTCACAACCGATTTGGGGCCAGTGCTGATGGTACACGGGCGGCAAGACACGGTGGTGCCAATTGAGCGAGCCCGCGCCGCTCGCGATGCGCTGGCTGTGCGAGCTATTAACCTGACCTATCAAGAATACGACATGGGTCACGAAATTTCCCCCCTAGTCTTGAAACAAATTCAGGTGTTTTGTCAACAGCTTTAGTCAGCTCCACAGTCCGCATTCTGCCCTCTACGGAGGCGATACATCGCCTTTCTCTCTAGAAACCATCAGCCAATCTGTGAACTAACCTGAAAATAGGTGATAAGCCCTGTCTAATATGGGTACTCCTTAGATTGTCTACCGCGATTAAAGCCCTAGTTGTCGTGACTCAAGAATTTCATCTATCAATTACTGCATTGGGGAGCGATCGCTACCTCATCCGTACAGAAGACGCAGCGGGGGGGGTGCCGGTGGCCGAAGCGCAGGTCGAATGGCCAGTCGACACCTGGCTACAGCAAGCCCAGCCCGCCATGGATGATCCGCTAGTGGGACTGCTGCAAGGAACGGTCGATTTGAGCGATCGCGCTTCCGGACTGCATCAGCTGGGGCAAGAACTGTATCAAGCGCTCTTTCAAGACGACGCCATCCGCGAGAGCTGGCAGCGAGCCCAGGGGATTGCGCAACACCGCAACGAGATTTTGCGCCTGCGCTTGGGGCTCAAAGATAGCCGCCTCCAGCGGTTGCCGTGGGAGGTGCTGCGCCACGATCAGCAGCCTGTCACCACCCGCAGCAATCAGACCTTTGCGCGTTATGGCACCAATCTGCTGGTGGGGCAGACCGCAGAGGCGCAGCCTCCGTTTGAGGCCAATGAATCCATTCAAGTCCTCATGGTGATTGCCAGCCCTGAAGATCAGGATCACCTGCAACTGCTTAGAGAAGTGCGCCTGATCCAAACCCTGTTAGCGACAACCAATGGCCTGCCGGCCTCGATTCAGATTGATGTGCTGGAGCAGCCTGATCGCAGTCAGCTAGCCCAAAAATTAGAGCAGGGCACCTATCAGGTGCTGCACTATGCCGGTCATAGCGACTTTGGTCAAAACGGGGGTGAATTGTCTTTGGTCAACCGTCAAACGGGCCTAACTGAAAGACTTTCAGGCGATGATCTGGCAGGATTGCTGGTCAACAATCAGGTGACGCTGACGATTTTCAACTCATGTCGAAGCGGCCACACGGCGGCAGATGACGCCGCAATGGACTGGCGACAGCAAAATCTGGTGCAGGCGCTGGTCAATCGCGGCGTCCCCAGCGTCATTGCGATGGCTGAGCGCATTCCCGACGAAGTGGCGATCGCCTTTACCCGCCTGTTCTATCAAAATCTGCGCCAGGGCCTGCCGATTGACGTCAGCCTGAGCCGCACTCGCCAGGGATTAATTTCTGGGTTTGGCTCTGACCAGCCCTACTGGGCGCTGCCGATTTTGTATCTGCACCCAGAATTTGACGGCTATCTTACCCGCCGCGATCGCGAAGCCGCTGACCAACTCAATCCCGATATGCTATCGGCCACCGAGCCCACCCTGCCGCTGCCGGCTCCTGACCCAGAGCCTGCCGACATGCCGGCAAGCGCTCCGGTGCCGGCAGTGACTGCCGAGTCTGTCGCCGTGTTGCCGCCCGAATCCTCCGAACCACCGGCAGCGGATTTGTCCCCTCTGCTAGAGCAGCCCGTTGCCCCGGCGGCAGCGGCGACGTTCTTGAGTCAGCTAGAAGGCACCGATTTGCCTGAACCAGACGATGACGATTTACTCGCCAGCTATGTACAGCAGCTTTCGCAAAACTCGTCAGGCACCGATGAGCCACCGATGCCTGCTGACGCTGCCGAAGTGCTGATGGATGAGTCTCGCCAGGAGGCCGGGATGGCTATCTACAATCGCCTCCCAGAAGTTCCCCCCCGGTCATCTGAGCCAATCACGGCGGCCGCGACGGCTGGTGCGACATCGAGGAATCGTCCCGCTGCTAAATCTTCCCAGAGGCCGTCTCTGACGCCCTCCAAGAACTCAGCGCGATCGCTGCGGCAGCTAGAGAAACCTCTGTTAGTTTGGTTTGCGCTAGGTCTCATCGGGGTCGTTGGCGTCATGGGGCTGAGCTTATTTGCTCTCCGCTGGATTGGTAGCGGCAGCCGCTCTGTCGTCTCTAGAAATGATGTTGCCGTTACTCCGGCGGCACCACAGCCCGCTTCGCCCGCCGCTACGACCCTAATTCGGCAAGCAGAAGATGCGATTAAAAGCGATCGCTATGCCGATGCCCGCGAAGACTTTGAAGCCGCCCTCAATCAGGGGCTGATGGGCAAGGCCGACCCAAATGACGTGAGCGACGCGATTTGGCCCTGGGTTGATGACACACTGCAGCCTGATTTGCTATTTGTCAAAGGCCGCATTGCTTGGCAAGAAGCCAAACTAATCGAGTCAGACCAGCAGGACTTTGACAGCCGCTTTAACCAGCGCACCTTTATCGAGCAGGCCCGCAACGCCTGGGAGCAAACCAATGACCGCTTCATTCCCGGCCGCATTGCCAGGGGCTTTGCCGCCTATGCTGAGGGCGATTGGAATGACGCGATCGCTCATTGGGAAGCGGCGCTCAACTTATATGATGATCAGCGCCAGCGGCAGCCGAATCCCGCCAGCAACGTACCGGCAACTCCCACCATTTTGCACGCCTATGCCGGTCTGGTGATGGTGCATACTCGCTTAGGCAATGTTAATCTGGCCGGCCTGGAAGAGGATGAGAGGCTGCAGGCTGCCAGCGAGAGCGACCAGGCAATTTTGCAGGCGGAGGCCGAGGTTGAACTGGCGGTTGCCCAAGAATATTTTCAGCGTTTGCAAGACTTAGACGAGTTTGATCGCATGGAACCCCAGGCCTTAGGCATCGTTGGCGACAATCCTCCTGAGCAGTACAACTGGCTGTGGACCCTCGACCTGCTTGAAGATTGGCGGCGACAGTATCGCTACTGGGGCGAAGAAACTCGTAGCGTGGTTATCCCTGAGCCGGAATAAACTTCTCCGCAGCCGTTAAATTAGGGGCAGTCCTGCATTCTCATCGCCTTTCCTGGCCTAGTGAGATACCTCAGCCGCTAACCCTCGGGCTACCGGTCATTTTAAGTCTCTCACCAGCTTCAGGAACGCTGTAAAGTCAATTTCTGACAGCCATCTCAAGGTTCCCTGAGATTCATCGTGAGCCAGCGTTTGAGCGATCCTCCGCTAAATCGATATCACAGTCTAAAAGCCCTGATATCACTGACGTTTACAGAGTGTATAAAGCACTTCTTAACCCGATGACTTCGCCCCCCATTACCCGCAAATTATTATCGGCCGAACCCATTTCCGCCGCCGCATTTGCCCCGTTTGGGCAAGTGATCTTTCCCTCGGTAGACGGTGCGCCCTATGGGCCCGATGATGCGCAACTCAAGCTCGATGAGGGCATTCCCCGCTTTTACATCATGCGCTTGGAGAGTAAAGGGCAAAAATTTCACGCGATTACCCGCCATCGCCGCTGTACTCAATGTCTTGGCGCGCTAGCGGGAGCCGACTGGTGGATGGCCGTTGCGCCCCCAAGTCCGGCTGAAGAACCCGACCCTGAGGCCATTCGGGCCTTTCATATTCCAGGCAACTGCTTTATCAAGCTGGATGTGGGCACTTGGCACGCGGGGCCGCTATTCAATGCGCCCATGGTGGATTTTTACAATCTGGAGCTAAGCGACACAAATGTGACCGATCATCAAACTTGTCAACTGCGATCGCGCTTCCACGTAGAATTTGAAATTGTGTAGAGAAAAAAAGGACAGACAGTCCATGGCGAAATTTGTCATGTGGGGCAGCTACTGTGAAGACGCTCTCGAAAAGCGTGCTCCTTACCGAGAAGCCCATTTAGCCGGTCTGCGATCGCAAAAAGACAGCGGCGTGCTGCTTGCCCTCGGCCCCACCGTTGACAACTCTAAAGTCTTTGGCATTTATGAAGCTGACGACCAAGCCACCATCCGCAAACTGGTAGAAGGCGACCCCTATTGGCAAAACGGCATCTGGACGGAATACGAGCTTTACGCCTGGAATCAGGTCTTTTAAGCAGCGTTATCGTTCAGGGCGGCTGGTTTTCCCTCTGCATTCTAAACGGGTGGCAAAACCAACCTGGTCGCATCATCTGCACCGAGCCAGGACGACGCAACACGATAGTGATTCTAAAAACGCCAGTTCTCTGGGGCGCGTCCTCAATCAAGCTCGGAAGCCTTGCGGCATCGGCATTACCGCGCCCGCTACGCAAAACTATCTAGGGATTGAACTGCTCTCAGCATAAGGGTTCAGGCTCTAAATGATGACAGCCTCTACATAGCCGGGGGGATATACAAGATTAGACACTGCATGCTGTTGTATCGCCTTGCCTGAGAATTGCCTAAATTCTTTCTCCACATTAATCTTAGGGTTCTTTAAGGTTTTCTTTGTAAGTTAGCTCTAAGACTTCAATCGGGAGATAAGCCGCTATGAATTTGACCAAATTTGATCTAAAAGTCGTTCCTGGCTACGAAACTTGGTTGACAGAACACATTCGTCAACTGAGTCTCACCGCTTTGGCTGCGGGAACGTTGACCTGCAACGCTTGTGGAGAGGTTGCCGGCACCTACATCATCGAATACGACGGGCAAACGTTTCGTCTGCCAGGGGAAGAAGCTTTAGCTTTTCTGACGTTTATCGTGGAGCAGCCGTAAACGATCAGGCCTGCCAGATAAAATC
>JBCCNE010000391.1:0-5000 GCA_039026015.1 Cyanobacteria bacterium P01_C01_bin.70
CTAGAGGCCTCAATCCAGACGTAAACTCGCCCCCCAATCTGCAAGTTCCGTATCAGCTGGAAGTTCCGAATCCTGACTTCAACGCCGCGTCCGCCGGGAGTCTGGGTCGGGCTTACGGAAAATACTTGGCCTTGACTGCCTTCGGCTTGGGCAATGTTGAGCAAGTTGCGGTTCGTTGCACCCGCCGCTTCTGCCTCGCTCACATCGTCGGCTAGCACGACATAGGCCTGCTGCCCAGAGCGAATGTCCCGTGCTTCATCGGCCTGTAGCTCCAGTTCGACTTCGAAAGACTGCGGCTCGATCACCACAATGGGAGCCCTTTCCGTCAGGTCGTCCAAGGTTCCTGAGGTATTGGTAATTTGCGTATCCCAATACTCGCCCTCGCGAATATTGATATAGGCCACGACGCCATCAATGGGAGAAACTAGCTGAGTATCTTCTAAGTCGACATTGGCCCGGAGTAAGCGAGCCTGCGAGGCCCCCACGGCAGCCTCTGCCGATCGCACATCGTCCTCTGCGACTCGCACCCCTTGTTCCGCTACCCGCAGATCGGCCCGGGCCTGCTCCGCCGCGTTCAGGTACACATCGCGCTGGCTCTCGGAAACGGCTCCCTGCTCAAAAAGCTCTTGATAGCGGACCAGCTCAGATTCATCAAATCTGAGATCTGATCGCGCTTTGTCCAGATCAGCTTCAGCCTGCAGTAGAGATGCCAGTGCCTGATCTTGCTCTCGAACAGAAACCTCTACATCCGCTGTGGCCGTGTCAATATCAACATTTTGTTTGCGATCGTCAATGGTAGCCAACAATTGCCCTTGCGAAACGGAATCTCCCTCCCGCAAATCCCGGCCGTCAACCTTCGCAATAAACTCAATGTCTCCCTCAGCTTCGAAATTCAACACGCGCCGTCGCGCGGCGGTGACCACCCCTTCATCAAAGACCCATTGCTGAGCCAACCCCGTTTGCGCCCGCATGGCTCTAACCCGGAGCCGAGCCGGAGAGACCGCTTCTTCTTCCGCGTCGATACTGGCACTTGACCGAACGCTTTGGAACGCCCTTAAACCGACAAGCGCCAGCGCCGCAACCATAACTAACAGGGCAATAGACCAGGCTGACTTAGAACTAAACCGGCTACCAAATCTAGAGACACTCGCCTTTGAGTCAGACTTGTCAGAGCTATCTATTTGATCGGCTTCTGGTTGCTGTGCCTCTGGGTCTTGACGATTCAAATCTGAATCAGGTTGAGAATTAGATGGAGAAAAACTGGATTTGTCTGCCTTCATCGTCTAATGCCCTAAGTAGTAACAAACGAATAAAGAAATAATCTTTCAGGTCAAAAAGCAGCGCTTATCCTCTGATCGCTGCTCAACCTCAAAAGCTTTCAAATACCTGAAGATAACTCACGAGCTTACGAGGTATTGTCTTTGGTGCCTCCTGCTCATAAGCAATCGCTGTAGAACAAAATTTTTCTATGACAATACCCTCCGGTAAATTTGGCTACGGAAATAGCTTAAGACCAAAATGTTCAGGAGATTTTTATTAAGGCAACTGCCATATTATTAAGCCGTTCAAGCACAGGTTACTGGTAGTTTCTATACTTCAAGGAATTCTGACAAGGACAATAAACGCAACAAGCCGGACATTTGGCGACAACCTTGTTTTTTAGCTGTTCTGCTATTGCGCAAAACCAGCTCTCTGTAAACATGACTACGGTACAGGCTAAAAATAGATTTTCTTAATACTCTGGCTGTATCAATTGCTGTTAGGCAATTCGTTCAAGCATATATGCGATTAGCTGCTGTATTTTCAGCAATCTTGGCAAGGACAGTAAATCCTGAAAATCGGACATTTAGCGACAGCTTTTTATGTTTAGTGTTCTAGTATTGCTGCTTTCGAAATAATTTTATATAGCCAAAGATTTTGTGGTAATAACTAGGTATGGCCAGTATTAACCATAAGACTCTTGTTAAGAGAACGGCGAGGTTTGACAGGCTGATTTAATGTTGGCTGCACCTAAATAACTAGTTATCAAACGTAGGTAAAGACTTGTGAGATTTACAGCTTGGTTTCGTCGCGCTGCCAGATTTCGCTTCTGTTGTCTCAGTTTTTTGACCTGCGTCCTGATTCTGGTGTCGCCAGCCATCGCGTTGGGACAAAATTTGTCAGTCTTTAATGATCAAGCCGGGACAATTCCCCCCGAGGGCGTGATCCGTTACGGCAGCATCGAAGCGGCTTGGGTGCGATCGCCGCTAGATGGTGAGGGCCTGTTTCAAGTGGCGTCGCCAACGGTGACAGATCGCAGCAATCTGGGGCCCAAGGATGTGCCCGTTGAAGTCAGAGCGCAGAGTGTTGAAGCCCTCCTGAAAATTGAAGTCGAGCGCTTTCATCGTAATGTGCTCAATCGCTTAGCTAGGCAGTTCCGCCTGTGGGATACCCGCTGGTCTGCCCCGCGTTCGGCGGATGTGATCACTGGGACGCTTAATCATCGCCCCGTCATTCAAATTCAGAGCTCTGATCGATCGCGGCCACTGACGATCATTACCATTACCCAGACCGATATCGATTTCTACAGTGAAACCGCAGAAGTCTTGTCAGAAGAGTGGCGCACTATTTTACAGGCCGAGATTGACAAAGTTGAGCAGCTTTCCTCTTTAAGGACGGCACGTCGAGGACTCCAGCAGTCTCTGGTAATTGTGGTGAGTCTAGCGGCGGCGCTCTCCATCTTCAGCCTGCTGCACTGGTTGGCCAAGCGCAAGTATCGCGCTCTACAAAAACAAAGTGAGACCGAGGGGGAGACGGCAGATGGTCAATCGGCATCGCGGGCTGATGAAGCCGGCCCTGACTTAAACAGCAGTGAGTTGCCCAGCGATCATGCTTTGAAGGTCGATGCTGTTCCTGCTGCTGAGTCCGGTTCTCCAAATAAGTTATCGGGGCTACTTGCTGAGCGTTCCCAGTTTTTGGAGATGCTCAAAACGCCCCCCCCTTTGGAGCGCCAGCTCAGCGCCCTAAAATTTGTGCAGTGGCTGTTAGTCTGGTTGGCAATTTTGGCTGTGTACGTCAGTCTGATTGGGCTAACGTATACATTGCCGCTCGTGACGGCTTGGAGAACGGCTCTTTTGCGGGAGCCCTTTAAGCTGCTTTTAATTTGGTTTGTGGTTGGTTTGTCTCTGCGCATTACTCGGGCCCTGGCCCACCGTCGCTCTCAAGCAAACCAGAACGGCGCAGCGATCCAATCCAGCGAAGCCCAACGCAAATTGCTCAGGGTCAATACCGTCGGCGGTGCCTTGGAAGGCTTAATCTCTGTCCTCATTGTATTAACTGGACTAGTTCTGACATTTTCAACTTTTGGACTGTCGACGCAGTCAGTGTTGGCCTGGGGAGCCGTGTTAGGGCTGGCAATATCTTTTGGCACCCAAAGCTTAATCAAGGACGTGGTGAATGGCTGCCTGATTTTATTGGAGGATCAATTTGCGATCGGGGATGTGATTGCAATTGATGCCATGTCTGGTTTGGTTGAGGAGATGAATTTGCGAAGCACTCGCTTACGAGATCCGGAGGGGCAGCTGATTACCATTCCCAACGGCAATATTACTGAAGTGAGAAATCTCACTCGATTGTGGTCACGGGTTGATTTCACCATTGAAGTGGCCTACGACAATGATCCAGACAAGGTCCTAAAACTGCTGAATGACATTGCTCAAGATATGTACACATCGCTTGAATGGCACGAAAAAATGCCTGGCCCCCCGGAAGTTTTGGGCATTGACCGATTATCTCACTCCGGTATCCTGATTCGGGTTTGGCTAAAAACAGCGCCGCTGCAGCAGTGGGCAGTGGGGCGTGAATATCGCCTGCGAGTGAGAAGAGCATTTGAAGAATCCGGCATCACGATTGGGAAACCGCAATGGATCAGCCACAACACCGTTTGGCAGCCTGCTTCAGTTGATCATGAATTGATAGCCGCTTCATCCAACAATAAGACCACTCTTTAGCTTTGAGAAAGCTTGGTTTGTGAAGCCAAAGCATATCTTTCCTCCAGACAGTAGTTTATTGATGACATTGGCCATGTTTAGACCTCGAAAACATAAATCTAGTTCTGGTAACCAGCCCACTTCTAGTTGGCTACCCCTCAAGCCTTTGCTACAAATTTTGGAATATGGTCAATCCCAAGACGATGTTCTTCAGCGACCTCAAGATCTAGTCCTTCAAGGACAGACTGATGTGTATATTGCGCGGGCAGAAATCGACTTAAAGAGAGCGATACAGTCCTTAGCTTTCATTACCCATGGACAGATTAATTCATTTCCGACACTCACCGCATTATCGTTGCCTAGTTCGGCGGCAGCTTTATTTTGGGCAATTCATGCCTTCTTAAACCATCAATACCAAAGACCCCATCTGGAAAATCCGATTCACCGTCGCAACCACGATGCCAGATTGTTGTTTCAGCAGCTTGCCAGGCTGGATATCCTGCAGTGGTATGACCACTCGGTAAATATCGTATCTCTCGATGCCCTATCTAACGAAGTGCAATTTCCTGCTGGGCCGCCTATGCCGGGACAGCTATACCGTCAGCACCCTTTGCAGGAAAAGCAAGATTGCTACTATCCGGTCACAAACTTTTTCTCGATTTTATTCGAAGAACGACAAATCGCTCTTTGGGAGCTCCTCAAGGAATTAGGGGCAAAAAGGATGGTTGTTTCTGATAAAGAAGATTCGTCGTCTCATGGAGGCAGGGGCACTCAAACAGTATTTGAGTCTCCTGTTTGGGAAGGGCAACTGATGAAATCAATTGATGTCCAGAAGCATCCTTGGTTGCTCTATGAGCCGGGTTGGCAAACTCTCATTAATCAACGACTTCAAACGGGTATTTCATCCACTCATTTTGAATTCAGCTTGGACATTATGGGATTGCTAGAAGCTCAAATTCAAACGATTCTTCAGATAATACCTGGATTTGATTCCATGGTGCTGCCAAATAATTTTGAAGAAATGTTCTCGGC
>JBCCNE010000392.1:0-4991 GCA_039026015.1 Cyanobacteria bacterium P01_C01_bin.70
GCAGTGGAAACATCAGAGGAGGCTGACACCAAGGGCAAAAAGAAGGTGCTGACCACTTTTACGGTGCTGGCCGATATGGCTCAAAACGTCGCCGGAGACCAGCTTGAAGTCGAGTCTATTACCCGCATTGGAGCCGAAATTCACGGGTATGAACCCACCCCTAGCGACATTGTCAAAGCGCAGGATGCTGACCTAATTCTCTACAACGGCATGAATCTGGAGCGCTGGTTTGAACAGTTTTTGGGAAATGTGCAGGACGTGCCGTCTGTCTTGCTAACTGAGGGCATCGAACCCATTCCTATTGCCGAGGGCCCCTACACCGACAAGCCCAATCCCCATGCCTGGATGTCGCCTCGCAATGCCCTAATCTATGTCGAAAATATTCGTCAAGCGTTTGTCGATCTCGATCCCGACAACGCTGAGATCTACAACGCGAATGCTGCCGCCTATAGTGAAAAGCTCAGGGCAATTGATACGCAATTGAGCGCTGATTTGGCTCAGGTTGCCGAAAACCAACGCACGCTGGTGAGCTGTGAGGGAGCCTTTTCATATTTGGCGCGAGATTATGGCATGAAGGAAATCTATATGTGGCCGATCAACGCTGAGCAGCAGTTCACCCCTAAGCAGGTGCAAAGCGTTATTGATCAAGTTGAAACTAACGATGTGCCCACTATTTTTTGTGAGAGTACCGTCAGCGACGAAGGGCAGAAGCAAGTTGCCCAAGCAACAGGGGCGCGATTTGGCGGCAATCTCTACGTTGATTCTCTCTCAACAGAAGATGGGCCAGTGCCGACTTTTCTGGACCTTCTAGAATATGACGCTCGCGTTATCAGCCTGGGACTCTTGGCAGGAGCCAATTCTCAGTAATCCGATTTCACGCTCTAACCCTAAACTAGTCGAATATCTTTACCTTAGGCTTTTTGCTCTCGAACTTTAACTCAACTATGTCAACTCCCTTCCCTCGTCTTGATATCACCGTTGATAACGTCAGCGTCACCTACAATAACGCTCGACTGGCGCTTTACAATGCCACCTGCACCGTTGAACCAGGAACGATTACGGCACTAGTCGGCCCTAACGGCAGCGGTAAGTCAACGCTATTCAAGTCCATCATGGGGTTTTTGAAACCGAGTCAGGGGCGCGTCCGGATTGGTAGCTTGCCGGTGCAAAAGGCGCAAAAACGCCAGCTGATGGCCTACGTGCCCCAGTCTGACGAGGTGGACTGGAACTTTCCCGTCAGCGTGTTTGATGTGGTGATGATGGGGCGCTACGGCTATATGAGTCTGCTGCGGATTCCCCGCCAGCAGGATCGTCGCTTGGTCATGGAAAGCCTGGAGCGGGTTGGTATGGTGCAGTACCGCGATCGCCAAATTGGCGAACTTTCCGGCGGCCAGAAAAAGCGAGCCTTTTTAGCGCGGGCGTTGGCCCAGGGGGGCAAAGTTATCCTGCTCGACGAGCCGTTTACGGGGGTCGATGTGAAGACCGAAAAAGGCATTATCGACTTGCTGATGCAGTTGCGAGATGAGGGCCATACGATTCTGATCTCAACTCATGATTTGGCTTCGATTTCGACCTTCTGCGATCGCACCATCTTACTGAATCACACCGTTCTGGCTGAGGGCAAAACGGCGGAAACCTTCACGCGTGAAAATTTAGAGTTGACTTTCGGAGGCCTGCCGCTGATAAACCTCAATCAGATGTTTAAATCGGCGGAGGTAGATGCGTGAGTCAGTTAGTATTGGCTTCTGCGCTGTGGAATTGGCTGGTCGAACCGTTTCAATACGCCTTTCTAATCCGAGCGATTTGGGTCAGCGCCTTTGTCGGTCTAGTCTGTGCGGTCCTTTCCTGCTATATCACCCTCAAGGGCTGGTCGCTGATGGGCGATGCCATTTCCCATGCGGTGGTCCCCGGCGTGGTGATTGCCTATGCCTTGAATATTCCCTTTGCGATCGGGGCGTTTGTTTTTGGCTTTGGGGCCACAGTGGCGATCGGCTACATCAAGTCCAAAACGCGACTCAAAGAAGATGCCGTCATTGGCATTGTCTTCACTGGCTTCTTTGCCTTTGGTTTGGTGCTGGTGACGCGGATTCCCAGCAATATCGATCTGTTCCATATCTTGTTTGGCAATGTGTTGGGCATCTCTCAGCAGGATATTATTCAAACCCTGATTGCGGGGTGCATTACGCTGGCAGTGATTCTAGTGCGTCGCAGGGATCTGCTGCTGTTTTGCTTTGATCCGAACCATGCCAAGGCAATCGGATTGCGAACTCAGGTGATGTACTACACGTTATTGTCGGTGCTCGCTTTGACCATTGTGGCGGCATTACAAACGGCGGGCATTATTTTAGTCATCTCAATGCTGGTAACGCCAGGGTCAATTGGCTACTTGCTTAGCGATCGCTTTGACCACATGCTGCTCTATTCGGTCGCCAGCAGCGTTTCGTCCTGCGTCTTGGGCACCTACCTCAGCTATCACTTCGACGTTTCCACTGGCGGCTGCATTGTCGTGGTCTTAACCGGTCTATTCACCGTGGTCATGATCGGTGCGCCCAAATATGGCATACTGGCTCAACTGATTCGCCAGCGATCGCCTCACCCTGCAGAAGATGACCCGCACATTGTTGTGGACCAGCCCTAGTTCGGCATATCCTTTTGCCGTAGCAGTTTTCGCCCCATTTGAATGGGGCCGCCGCCCTTGTTGGTGTCAGACGGGGGAGTTTGGCTGGCTGAGTTCCAGAATGACCATTTTGCAGCTCACAGCGCAATTCAAAACCGCCAACCTAAAATCGCCAGCCGTTGTGCCGATAAGAGAATGTCAGACATGAATGAAGAAGTGGCTCTGCGAGTCTTTTTTGAGCTGCACTCGAACCTGCCCCGAGAGGGGCCAGGAGACGATGCCGCGACGGCGCAGGCGTTTGCTTTACTGCCGGAATTGCCACCGCGACCAGATATTTTAGATATCGGCTGCGGGCCGGGGATGCAGACGGTGCAGCTAGCCCGACTGACGGACGGGCAAATTACGGCGGTCGATATCCATCAGCCGTATTTGGATCAGTTAGCGCAGTCGCTGGCGGCGGCGGGGCTCCGCGATCGCGTCAAGCTCCTGCGGGCCGACATGCACGAGCTACCGTTTTCGTCCGGGAGTTTTGACCTGATTTGGGCAGAGGGCTCAGCTTACATCATGGAGTTTGGGAGAGCACTGCGAAACTGGCGATCGCTGCTCACCGCCAAAGGCTGCCTGGTCATTTCAGAAATTACCTGGTTGCGCTCAGACCCACCGGCACCGGTGCTGGAGTTTTGGCAAAACGAATATCCCGCGATGCAAAGTGTGGAAGCGAATCTGACCCTGCTTAAATCGCTGGGGTATCTGCCGCTGGCTCACTTTATCTTGCCGACCAGTGCCTGGTGGGACGCTTATTACACGCCCCTGGAGCATCGCGTCCATGAACTTCAGTCGCACTATCCTGATAATCCCGCCGCGTTGCAGGTGCTGGAATCTCACCGTCAAGAGATGGACTTTTTCCGCCGCTATGCGGACTACTACGGCTATGTGTTTTACATCGCTCAGGTCGATGGCCCTGTGTAGTCAACATGTTTGCTCACTGCCAAGGATCTTCTGGGGACGGCGGTGGCGGCGGTGCTGCTGGGGGCTTTGGTTTAGGGGTGTTGGCCACAGTTGAGTCGCCATTGGTAGGGCTCGCCGGGTCTGACTCCACTGGTTCAGCGGCCGCTGGCTGCGATTGAGCCGTTTCGTCGCGATTGAGGGGAATGCTGGCTGTGAGGTGCGGTTCAGCAGATTTAGCCTCGACGGCGATCGTATCGGCCCCGGGGACTTGCAGTGGGGAATTTTGCACCTGTTCCCGCATCCAGGTTTGAAACAGTTCGTCCAGCAGGCGCTGTTGAGTAGAGGCGTCCATCTGGGCAGGCAGAAATTTTTCCAGCCGCACGACGATGTACCATTCGCCCACGCGCTTCGGCGGCCAAATTTGGCCAGGTTTGCTGACCGACAGCAGTCCAGCTAGGGCCGGGTGGGGCACGCTCAGCTCGACGGGACCAATCAAACCGCCAGTTTTAGCTTCTTGCCCTTCGGAATATTGCTGGGCCAGGTCGGCAAAGGGCTGACCATCGTCATGAATGCGGAAATAAAGTTCCTGCGCTAGGCCCAGCTGACTGGTGCGAATTAAAGAATAAATAACGCGATCAAGGCGGCTCTTGCGCTGTAGGAAATGGGACTCCAGGTCTTTAGCAAAGGTTGTCGTTTTGAATTTAGCTAACTTTTTTTCGCGGATAGCAGAGGTCTTAATCAGATCGGGAGTACTGTACTGCTTTTGAGCCCAGGCGTTGGCTTCTTGAGGATTGGTAATTTTGTGGCGCTGACAAAACTCGGCCTCGGCTGCTTGAGTTTCCTCTGGCGTTAACGCGACATCGCCGATCGCATCATCTACGATCACTTCTTCAATCAGCCGCGAGAGCAGATTGGTCTTGCTCAACAGGGGCACCAGTTGATCTGAGGTAAGAATGCGATCGCCAACTTTCAGCAAATCCATGCAAGTAACCAGTAATTATGATCAGCTTCGTCCTTACCCTATCTCAAGATTTCAGGGCTTATTCAGGATAATCAGTCCGCTTGGCAAAATTTATTATCGCAGTCGCAGCATTTTGGGAATAACGTGACCCTCTAAATTTAGCCAGCTATGGCCAAAAGGTCTTGCCCTACAGCCAGCCACCCAACTACCTAACGACTCAACTACCCAGCCATCCTACTGACAGAGGGCATAACTAGCCAACTCCAGCAGCTTACTCCTCAGCGTTTCGAGGCCGAGACGCTGCTGGGCGGAGACAAAGACGGCGTTGGGAAATTCTTCTTTAGCGATTTCAAGGGCGTCGCTGTCCACCTGATCGAGTTTGTTAAAGGCTAACAAAATGGGGCCTGGGGTCGTCGGCATATCGCCCAAAATGCTCATCACGGAGCGAATCTGGCTCTGCCAAGC
>JBCCNE010000393.1:0-4988 GCA_039026015.1 Cyanobacteria bacterium P01_C01_bin.70
GATTGAGATTAAGACGCTGACTCAAGCGCTCCGGAAAGACACTATTCTCGTATCGGTCATGGCCGCCAATAATGAAATCGGCGTCCTGCAGCCCTTGGCAGAAATTGGCGCATGCTGTCGCGAGCGCGGCGTGCTGTTTCATACGGATGCAGCCCAAGCAATCGGCAAAATTGATCTAAATGTGCAGACCCAGCACATCGATCTGCTGTCACTGACAGCGCACAAAATCTATGGCCCTAAAGGGATTGGGGCACTGTATGTACGACGACGCGACCCGCGGGTGGCGCTGGCTCCTCAACTGCACGGCGGCGGCCCACCACCGGGGCGCCCCGCGGGTACACTCTATAACCCCCCGATTGGCCAAACCCCACACTCTGCGGCTTTTTGCTCTTCCCAGCGGGGGGCCCACTTTCGGGCCCGCCGCCGTGCAGTTGAGGAGCCAGCGCCACCCGCGGGTCGCGTCGTCGCACATACAGTGCCCCAATCCCTTTAGGACCATAAATTTTGTGCGCTGTCACTGACAGCAGATCGATGTGCTGGGTCTGCACATCTAGATCAATTTTGCCGATTGCCTGGGCTGCATCCGTATGAAACAGCACGCCGCGATCGCGACAGCATGCGCCAATTTCTGCCAAGGGCTGCAGGACGCCGATTTCATTATTGGCGGCCATGACCGATACGAGAATAGTGTCTTTCCGGAGCGCTTGAGTCAGCGTCTTAATCTCAATCAGACCATCTCGTCCCACGGGTAGATAGGTCACCTCAAAGCCCAAACCTTCTAAATAACGACAGGGATCGAGCACTGCGTTATGTTCAGTTTGTACCGTGACGATATGTCGCCCTCGGTTGAAATAGGCTTCAGCCACGCCTTTAATAGCCAAGTTATTGGCCTCAGTTGCGCCACTGGTAAACACAATTTCCTCAGGGGTCGCGTTGAGACCAGTTGCAACAATTTCCCGTGATTGCTGCACGGCGGCGGCCGCTTCCCAACCGTAAGTGTGACTGCTGCTAGCTGGATTGCCAAAATGTTCCGTAAAAAAGGGCAGCATTGCCTCCACTACCTGTGGATCAACCGGCGTAGTGGCATGGCAGTCTAGGTAAATAGGGCGTCGATGGGGCGTTATGGACAAATCAGATGAATACTCCCTCGCACAGCATTCTTAATTTAGCGATTTTAGGCCAAGGTCAGCTGGCTCAGAGTGGCTGGCCCATTGTGATTGGTAGTTGGCTGCCCGATGCTGCCATATTCGTCTTTTATGGTTGGGCAAAAGGAGCTGGTTTGCCCGATGCCACGATTTGGCAAGAAACCTACTATCTGCCGTTTTGGCAGAGCATTTTTGCGATTGGTAACTCCATCCCACTGGCATTAATGGGGCTAGGGATTTTTCTCTGGTTGCGACGACCGGGTGCGATCGCCCTCTTTGCCAGCATGATGCTGCATCATTTAGAAGACTTGCCGCTGCACCACGAAGATGCCCACCAACATTTTTGGCCGCTAAGTTCCTATCGTTTTGTGAGTCCCGTGTCGTATTGGGATCCGCAACATTTTGGGGCTTACGGCGCGCTTTTGGAAATGGCGCTGACCCTGCTCGCTACCGTTTGCTTGCTGCGTCGCCTGCGATCGCGCTGGGGCCAGGGAATCCTGGTTCTCGTTAACCTGCTCTACATAGGAGGCTATTGGCAGTTCTATCTGCGGGCCTCATCTTAATAAGGAGAAATACCGTAGTGTCATAATGAAATATGCTGTGCCCGTCACTGACGATTACAGGTATCCCCCTTAAGACCGATTGTGCTGAATATAGTATGAGCTTTAATTTCTGTTGATTTTAGTGCATTTAACGCGTTCTCATGGATCAAGCGGCCGTCGACTTTTTTCAACTGTTGGTTCAAGCTGGTGCAGTTCCAGGTGAAGATTTTTCTTGCGATGCAGAGCAGCAGGCTTATCGCCTAAATGAGCGCTGCCATCAGCTTTTGCGAACGGCTTATCCTGAGATTGATTGGCTAGATTTTTTAGGCGACTCACAAGCAGGGGTCAAAGAGCGCATTCAGAAATTACATCAGCAACTAGGACACGATTTCGTAGACCAGCTCATTCCATTGATGAGGCAGCGCCTCACCGCACTTCCAGAAGACCAAGCCGCGGGTTATGTGCGAGCGATTTTAGCCGGGGTTGAAAGTGCCACCGGTATCGTTCTCTATCCTTTTTTGAAGAACGCTCTGAATTTATCAGAACAGGCGCGACTGGAATGGCTGCTGCGTCAAGAAGTAGTAGCTGCGCCCGGCAGTGCTTGTTTACAGGATTTGCTGCAGGCCGCAGGTGCCACCGCTGCTGACTATGAAGTCCACGCCAATGATGTCTGGCTGACGGAGACGGGCTGGCAAAAATTGTCTTTAGTTTGGCCTGGCGATGGTGATTGGTATGCCGTCGAAGTGCATCCGCGTTCCCTTGATCATCCTTAACCTAGGGCGCGTCATCAATTAAACTCGAAAGCCTTACAGCATAGGTATTACCGCGCCCACTCTACAAAACTAGCTAGGGGTTGAACCGCTCTTAGCATAAGGGTTTAGGCTCTAAATGATGACGGCCCCTAGCTATCCAAATCCACTTGCCAAAGAAAATCTAAAGCTGTTTATGGTCAAAAAAGTTGACCAGCACAGCTCAAGTGGCCTTTATTCAAAGAATATGCTGAATTGCGCTCGGGTGGCTTGTGTGGCAGCTTTGTCGCCCCAGCGACTATGCTAAACGGGTTAACAATCTGTAATGATATGCTCCAAACTGCCTATACTTATCTCTCTAGCTGGAGCAATAAGCCCTACGGTGAGCACATTCTCTTTTGGTTTGCCCTAGCAGAATCTTGTGTTGTGCCGGTGCCTGCCGACCCACTGCTGCTGGCGCTGTGTGCCGGTGCGCCCCAGCGATCGCTACGGTTTGCCCTGATTTGTGGCTTAGGTTCAGTGCTGGGAGGTCTGCTGGGCTACGCGATTGGTCATTACGCCTTTGACACTATCGGCACTGCCGTGCTGCAAGCCTATGACCCTGATTTAGAAACCTTCAATCGAGTTGAGGAAATTTATAGTCAGTGGGGGTTTTGGGGTGTTTTGATGGCAGCGGTAACGCCCATTCCCTACAAAATTTTTACGCTAGCGTCAGGGGTGTTTGATTTTGACTTTAGCCAGTTTGTTCTAGCATCGGCGATTGGCCGTAACGCTCGTTTTTTAACGGTGGGTGGTTTGATGGCATACGGTGGCGATCGGATCCAAACCTGGATTGAGACTTCCTCGGGTACTCTGCTGTGGATTATGTTGGCAATTACGATAGGAGGGGTATTCGCCATTAAACTTCTCTGAGCCGATAATGGAGCAGTTGTGATTTTCAAAGATATGGCATGGCTCGTCTTTCCGTTGAACTAGAAACCTTTTTTTTCGCTGATTCGCGTTCTGAGCAGGTCACCCTGACCGATATTTTGAACTTGGCTGAAGAACGCACCTTTGGCTTTTTGTTTGTTCTGCTGGCCTTACCCTCGGCGCTACCGATTCCGGCGCCGGGGTATTCTACCCCCTTCGGCATTGTGATGTTTGTGCTGGCTGTGCAGCTGGTTGCCGGGCGACAGCGTCCTTGGCTTCCCAAAAGCTGGAAAACTAAAGGCTTTGCCCTTGGCCAAACTCAAAAAGTGGTGAAGGCGGGACTGCCGTGGCTGCAGCGCATTGAAGTGCTTTCACGACCCCGACTAACGCCAGTTTGCACCAATCGTGGCGGCAAAGCCGTTTTGGGACTGGCGATTGCACTGATGTCAGTTTGTATGATGATTCCGATTCCAGGAACCAATACGCTACCAGCAATCGGCGTTTTTATCACTGGGTTTGGCCTGCTGGATGACGATGGCTTTATCAGCCTGATGGGTCTGGTGGTTTGCCTGCTCGGAGCCAGCTTGGTCAGCGTTATCTTATTTGCCGGAGTCCAGGGCGGCTCGGCGGCTCTGAAATGGATGGTGGAATTTATCGCGAATGGATTTTCGATGCTTTAAAGGATGCCTTGAAGAGATTAGGTTCTGTTTTCGTATTGTCGGCAACAGCATACTCTCAATATTTTTACCGTGTAGCCCAACCTGTTATTGAAATGGTCGTCTCAAATAATTATTTGCTGCACTATGCAAAGTAGGATCAACGCCTTTAAGGCTATTATGGATGAGATCATCGTTAATGGCTTGGAGCTTTAAAGTTACTTCTATCTGTACGTAATGCTTGAGTAAACAGTTAGGTTAACTGCTGTGCAGCCATCGCTGAACTGATAAGTTTGCAACAAAACATTGCAAACAGCAGGATGAATTTCAAGTAATTCTAAGAAATCCCTGCGATTAACCTTGAGTGCTTACGATAGAAGGGTAGGCCCTTAAGACCTGGGAGGGTGATATGGATAAAACCCTATTGCTTTTATTCATTGTGAGTGGGCTGCTATTAGCCGTGTTGGCTCCCCACGCAACGCTCACCCTCGCTGCTGTAATTGCCTTATCTGTCATCACTACCCGAATTATTTGGGCAATCGTACGGTCTTTTGAAGATTCTGCCAGCCATCGAGCCGTTGATTAGTCGTCTTTGGGCGATGGTGATGATCTTGTCATTAGATAAGTTAAAAGTATTGTTACTGCCGGTGGTATGGCGATCGCCACGCCACCGGCTTCACCCTCTTGCTGACAGCGTTTGACGCTTCTATGAAAGCATGTCAGTGCCCTATAGAATTGCTGGGATCAATGAAGAAAGCCATTTGACCTGAACATATGGCTCTAGTGCTTTTCGCACACGGCTAGCTAACGTCGCGGTTAATCAAGCCTTGCCGATAAGTACTTTGGCAGTTTTCTGCCAGCAATTTGACTGTAACTACCCTGTCGGGGTCTAGCCGATAGGCCAATGATAGTGACAGCATCAATGCATCGCAGTTTTGCGGGCAACGACCCTCGAACGGCTCTGTTGTAAAGGCCTCTGGAGTAAGA
>JBCCNE010000394.1:0-4967 GCA_039026015.1 Cyanobacteria bacterium P01_C01_bin.70
TGGACGTGGCGACTGGGATGGGGTCAAGCGGGCAGCGATGGTGAGTGTGGGTCTGACAATCGCAGTAATGTTCGTTTTCGGTATTGTCTTCGTGCTGTTTCCCAAGCCGTTAATCAGCATCTACCTAAACGTGAATGACCCGGCCAATCAGGCTGTCCTACAGGCGGGTGTCGCCATGCTGACGGTGGCCGGGTTTGGGCAAGTGGTGGATGGGGTGCAGCGCACTGCTAATGGCGTGCTGCAGGGTCTCCAAGACACTCGCGTACCCATGCTGCTGAGCTTTATCGCTTATTGGATAGTGGGGCTGGCATCCGGCTACTGGCTGGGCTTCCATACGCCGCTGGCCGGTGTGGGCATTTGGATTGGTGCGTACCTGGGTTTGGCAGTGGCGGCGATCTCCTATATTTGGCGATTCCGCATGCTTTTGAAGGCGCGTTAGGCTACTATCCCTCGAACCGCTCTGACGCAAGCTGCGACGAATGCCTGGCAGCAGCATCCCTAGCTCAAGCAATGCGATCGCGGGCATCGGGGTCAGACCATAGGCGTTGTCATCGGGCGCAAAGACATCTCGGGCGCAAAGACATCATAGTCAGCGAGCGAGCAGTTAATCGCTAGACAATCACTGCCTGCGAGTGGAGCACAGGACGCATCGACTAAAGCAATTCGGCTTTTTGCCGAAGGATACACAACTGACAACGGCGCGCTGGGCTAAGGGTTCCATCTGGTGGCTAGATTCTCAACTACGAGATGGAGCTGCCAATTTGATTTATGCAAGTGATCTAGTGTGTGCGACACTCTCAGGTTTCTTACGCGAGCCTTTGGTCAAAGCCGTCACCCTCTTTAAAGGAGGAACCGCCCAGACAATGCCTGGGCGGAGTGTGGTGTGAGGAGTGAACGGAAACTTTCGTCTCCGATACACCTTATTGTAGTTGTGACAGTTGCAATTCCGCCACCATTACCCTTGTCAAAATTAATGTTTCTTTGACTAAAAAGAAACTCAACCTAAAGAGCCCGCTTACAGATTCGTGAACTTCAGTCTGGGCCAGGGATGAGAGCGTAAAAACTGTAGCGAGGGTGCAATCTAACGTTTCCTATAATTTATTAACTATTTGCCCATCCCCAACTGCTGGGCCTTTTGATAGACCTTCCCTTCCGTAAGCAATGAGGGAGCGACGACCACTTCAACTTGCTGCATCTCCCTAATATTCTTGGCCCCTAAAGTGCCCATGCTAGTCTGCAGCGCTCCAAGCAGGTTGTGGGTCCCATCGTCGAGTTGGGCTGGGCCACGCAAAATTTGCTCTAGCGTGCCGGTGCTGCCCACATTGATTCGAGTGCCGCGCGGCAAAACCGGGCTTGGGGTGGCCATGCCCCAGTGATAGCCTCGACCCGGAGCTTCCTGAGCACGGGCAATGGGAGAACCAATCATCACGGCATCTGCCCCGACCGCGATGCATTTACAGATATCGCCGCCAGTCACAATCCCGCCATCAGCAATCACAGGAATATAGTTGCCAGTCTCTCGCTGAAAGTCGTCGCGAGCAGCGGCACAATCAGCCACGGCTGTGGCTTGCGGCACGCCTACTCCCAACACACCACGAGAAGTGCAGGCCGCACCAGGGCCAATGCCGACGAGGACAGCCGCGGCTCCCGCTTTCATCAAATTCAAAGCTACGTCATAGGTGACGCAATTGCCCAAGACGACGGGCATCGGCATGTCGCGACAGAACTGAGCAAGATCGAGCGGCGTTACAGACTCGGGGGAGAGGTGAGCCGTAGACACGACGGTGGCCTGTACAAACATTAGGTCAGCGCCGGCATCGGCGATCGCTTGTCCAAACTTAGCCGCCCCCGCCGGTGTCAAGCTGACGGCGGCAATACCACCTTGAGACTTGATTGATTCGATGCGTTTATGGATCAATTCTGGACGAATGGGCTCGGCGTAGAGCCTTTGCATTAGGGTGACAAAATCTGCTTTGCCCACTGCGGCAATTTGGTCAAGGATTGGGTCAGGATCGTCGTAACGAGTCTGAATGCCTTCTAAATTGAGGACGCCTAGGGCCCCAAGCTGCGATAATCTAACCGCGATATTGACGTCAACAACGCCATCCATCGCGCTAGCAATGATTGGAATCTCTCGCTCAATGCCGCCCAGTTGCCAGCGAGTATCGGCTAGCCGAGGATCCAATGTGCGATTACCCGGCACTAGCGCAATTTCATCAAAACCGTATGCTCGACGAACGGTTTTTCCCCGACCTAATTGAATCTCCACGGCTCTTTTCATCCCAGAAGTCATTCAGACAGGCTAACATTTTGCCGCACGCTTTAATCCATCAAACATCGCGATTGGGTGAACCCCAAAAGCGTGGCCAAGAATAATCGAAATTTTGACGCCAACAGTCTTGCCACCGATTGGCACTGCTGAGGTAACAAGCCTATCAATTCATACCGCCTCCGTCCCCAAACGCTAACCGGAAGATGCTCGACTGCAGTCGCCAGAGCGTGACCGTCTGGCGACTGCAGTTTTCAATAGGTTAATCAGAGAGCCCTGATGACGATAAGCCTAGTGCTTGGTCAAGAAAGCCTTGATGGAGCGAGTGCCGCAAAGGTTTGTCGAAGCCAAGTTGACAGCTACCCTAAAGCGGGGGGCGGAAGAGGGTTGAAAGTCGAAAAGCGAAGTCGACAGGGGCGATCGCGCCCCGTTCGGGTGAAAAGAAATGCCGCAGAAGGCTAAAGATTGGAGGCGATCGCGAAACTCGACTTTTGAATTTGTATAAAAACAAGGAGAGAAACGACACAGGGCTTCTCTCCAAATCCTCAAGCCAAATCCTCAAGAGAGTTGATGACTAAAAGAAATTAGACTTTCTTCAGCCAGCTAAACATGGCCCGAAGATCCTTACCGACTGCTTCGATGGGATGCTCGGCTTCGCGACGACGCATAGCAGTGAAGCCGGCATTGCCAGACTGATTTTCTAGCACAAACTCGCGGGCGAACTGTCCCGTTTGAATCTCCTTGAGAATCTGCTTCATTTCCGCGCGGGTTTCGTCGGTGATGATGCGAGCGCCACGGGTATAGTCGCCGTATTCCGCCGTGTTGGAGATACTATCGCGCATTTTGGCCAGGCCACCTTCAACGACCAAATCCACAATCAGCTTGACTTCGTGCAGACACTCAAAATAAGCCAGCTCAGGCTGATAGCCAGCGTTGACCAAAGTCTCAAAGCCAGACTTGATCAGCTCGCTCAAGCCACCGCAGAGCACTACCTGCTCGCCAAACAGGTCAGTTTCAGTTTCTTCGCGGAAGGTTGTTTCGAGAATGCCACCGCGCGTGCCACCAATGCCTTTGGCATAGGCCATAGCCAAATCACGGGCTTTGCCAGAGGCATCTTGCTGCACAGCAAACAAGCAAGGAACGCCTTGCCCTTCTGTATAGGTGCGGCGGACAAGATGACCGGGCCCTTTGGGGGCAACCATGACGACATCTACGTCTGCTGGGGGCACGATTTGCCCAAAGTTAATGTTAAAGCCATGAGCAAACGACAGGACGTTGCCAGCGACTAGGTTAGGAGCAATGCTATCGGCATAAATTTGCTTTTGCACCTCATCGGGCAGCAAAATCATGACCCAGTCAGCCAGCTTGGCGGCATCAGCGACGGGCTTAACCGTCAACCCTTCGGCTTCGGCTTTGGCGATGGAGCGGCTGCCTTCATAGAGACCGACGATGACATTGACGCCACTGTCCTTGAGATTGAGTGCGTGGGCGTGTCCTTGGGAACCATAACCAACAATAGCAAGTGTTTTACCATTCAGCAGGTCAAGGTTTGCATCGCTGTCATAATACATGCGAGCCATCGGCAGTCTCCTTACAAAGTTTTGTAAATCTGTGGGCAAGTGGTGTTTCTTTAAGACTCGGACAAAAGCGGATTTTTTTCCAGCGATGCGCTGTATGGGTTCCATAGACGCAGGCATCAATGAGGGGAGTCGCGATCGCCCATATCTGCCGTCTTCTTAGCCCAGATTCCAGGTTGCCCATCTAGCCATATGTTTGCTGCTGACATCCCATTCTCAGGAAATCGTCATCGAAAATTCACTGAGATATCACAGCCAGTTCATAGCGTAGTTACAAGATCAGAACCAATGATGCCTTCGTTGAACCTTTCGACTAAACTAAACTGTATAGTTTTCATGGTCTAAAACATTTGTTCGGTTTTCCAGGGCGGATTGCACCCACTCTTGGGGGACGAGATCAGCAATGATGGGATAGTGGTAATACAAGTCGTTTCGGCCTTTCGGCAGGGACTTTGCCTATTTTGAATGTGGTCGAGTAGTTGATGAAACTACATTTGTAGTACTTTACGCAACGAAAAAGTTGTTTTAAGATAAAGATCCAAACTCATAACGGTTTCGATTTGTGCCTACTTCCTAGTTGGGAGTCTTAATCACAAGAGCGAGTTGATTGCGGACCTGAAGTATTCCCCGCCTTTTCGTGAATTGTGTTTTCAGGGTGACAGCAGTTCCCAGCTTTGAAAGTCTCTGGCGCTTCAGTTGAACAGGATTCAGCCTTATTCGTTGATCGCTATGGCGATCGTTTTCAGCTTTCCGGCAGTGGAAAGACATATCAGCTTCATCAGTGGAGGCGAACACATGCCTAAAGTGAATGCCCGTAAGTCAAAAACCAAAGTTCCTTTTTCCGCCGACGCTGTGCGAACTTATCTGCATGAGATAGGTCGCGTACCGCTGCTAACCCATGAAGAAGAAATTATTCTAGGTAAGCAAGTTCAGCGCATGATGGAACTGCTTGAACTGCGCGAAGCACTGCAGGCTGATCAGGAGCAAGAGCTGACCTATGAAGAGTGGGCAGCGGCAGCTAGCATTGCAATTGATGAACTGAAGCAAATTCTCCGTCAGGGTGAGCGCTCTAAGCGCAAGATGATTGAGGCTAACCTGCGACTGGTCGTAGCGATCGCCAA
>JBCCNE010000395.1:0-4967 GCA_039026015.1 Cyanobacteria bacterium P01_C01_bin.70
CACGGGCACTACATTGGACTGCGGCACCTGCTCGATAAGATTGCGCCAACCCAAGATGACCAAATTTATTTTGTGGGCGATTTGATTGACCGTGGACCCCAAAGCGCCAAGGTGGTCAGTTATGTCCGTGAACAGGGATTTGCTTGCGTATTGGGCAACCACGAGCAACTGCTGCTAGATGCTTTTGCCAAAAACTGTGACTCTTCTCAGACGCTACAGGCCTGGCTGTACAGCGGTGGACAATCAACCCTTGCCAGCTACGACAAAGATGTTGAGCTCCTGTCAGAGCATATGGAGTGGCTGCGCACACTGCCGATTTATCTCGATTTAGACGATATCTGGCTGGTGCATGCAGGCTTGGATCCGGCATTAGCCATCGACCAACAAACGGCAGAAGAGTGCTGCTGGGTGCGCGATGTGTTTCACAGTGCTCCCCAACCGTATTTCTCTGACAAGCTGATCATTACTGGACACACCATCACCTTTACGTTTCCCGACATTGAGCCAGGGCAAATCGTCTCTGGTCCCGGGTGGTTAGATATCGACACCGGAGCCTATCATCCCAGAAGTGGTTGGCTGACAGCCGTCGATATTGACAACGAGATTGTCCATCAGTTCAACGTGTTCGAAGCCATCTATCGATCGCGATCGCTGGCAGAGGCTAGTAGTCCTTTTACCAAGAGTCGTCGCCGTGTCATGGTGTCATGAGCGGACAGTCAAGGCTAATTGCCTAAGCGCGCCGGTGTCGCGAATCGTTTGGCTAAGCGATTAGCCTGCTCAGCCACCGCAGCAGCCGTGTTAGCCAGACCCGTGCAAGCTTGTGCACCACTCCCGTCTTCCTTTAAACGACTGCTTAGAGCCGCCACCGTCAGCCGCAGCGGCCCCATAATGTAGTGTCGGATAACAGTCCAATCCGGGAACTATGCCTATGATGGGCACCGAACGTTATTGAGGGACAGTTCCCCATGAAGCCGCTGCTACATCGCACCAAAATTGTGGCGACCATTGGCCCTGCCAGTAGCTCTCGTGACGCTATTTTGGCGATGGCCAAAGCCGGAATGAACGTCGCGCGACTGAACTTTTCCCACGGCAGCTATGCTGACCACACGCGCATGATTCAACTGCTGCGATCAGTGTCCGACGAGCTCGACATGCCCATTACGCTTCTGCAAGACTTGCAAGGCCCAAAGATTCGGGTGGGGCAACTGCCCGACGGCACGGTGGAGCTGATCGAAGGGGAAACCCTGACCCTGCTGCCCATCGACGCCAAAGCCGACGGACAGCCCAACTGTGTCGGCATCGATTATGCCTATTTGGCAGAAGATGCCCAGCCGGGAATGCAGGTGCTGCTGGATGACGGCATGTTAGAGCTGAAGATCGAGGCCGTGGAACCGCCCCAGGTCATCTGTCGCATTGTGCAGGGTGGGCCGCTGAAAAGCCGCAAAGGGGTGAATCTCCCTGATCTCAGCTTACGGCTGCCCTCCATGACGGACAAAGATATTGAAGATCTGAAGTTTGGGGTGTCTCAGGGGGTCGATTGGGTATCGCTGAGTTTCGTGCGCAGTGGCGACGACATTCGGGCTCTCAAGGCGCTGCTGCAGGCACAGGGCGCCCCCGAAACGCCGGTGATTGCCAAAATTGAAAAACCGCAGGCGATCGCCAACTTAGACAACATTCTCGCCGCGACGGACGGGGTGATGGTGGCTCGGGGCGACCTGGGGGTGGAAATGAAGGCTGAAAAGGTGCCGCTGCTGCAAAAGCGCATCATCCGAGCCTGCAATTCTCAAAGCATCCCCGTGATTACCGCTACGCAGATGCTGGAGAGCATGATTGAACATGCCCGCCCGACCCGGGCCGAGGCCAGCGACGTGGCCAATGCCATTATTGACGGCACCGATGCGGTGATGCTTTCGGGGGAGTCTGCAGTGGGCAAGTTTCCCGTGCGGGCAGTGCAGATGCTGGCCCGCATTGCTGCCGATGTGGAGCCCGAAGTCACCTTTTTCAATCATCCGCCGAACCGCAGTGATGTTACCCATGCCCTTAGCGAGGCCCTTAACGTAGTTGACCGGGTGCTGGATCTCCAGTGCATTGTGGCCTATACCGAGTCGGGATATTCGGCTATGGTGGCGGCGGGCGAACGGCCCCGCGTCCCCGTGGTCGCGTTTACTCCGGATGACGATGTTTATCACCGATTAAATTTAGTTTGGGGAGTCAAACCAGTCCTGATTGATGAGCCCGCCAGCTCGTTTGAAGAAATGACGAAGCTGGCAGAAACCTCCCTAGTGCGCCGAGATTTGGCGGCCCCTGGAGATCGCGTATTGGTTATGGGGGGCATTCCATCTAATCAGCCGCAGGGCACCAATTTCCTCAAGATCCAAACGATTGGTGAGGGCTAGCATGGGTCGGTTCTCCGCTACGCTTAGCAGGGTGTTTAATGTGATTTGTTGTTTAGGTTAATCATCAAAATTCTTATGGTTGAGACTGCGCCAGTTAAATCAGCACGAGCGGTGGCTAAAGCGGAACAGCAGCATCGAGTCGTGATTGTCGGCGGCGGCTTTGGAGGCCTGTATGCCGCTCAAGCGCTGAGGCGATCGCCCGTTGACGTGACGCTGATTGATCGCCGTAACTTTCACCTGTTTCAACCACTGCTGTATCAGGTAGCCACGGGAGGCCTGTCGCCCGGAGACATTGCTTCGCCGCTGCGCTCAGTGCTGAGTCGGCAGGAAAACACGCAGGTTTTGCTGGGCGAAGTGCGGGGCATTGATCCCGATCAGCAGATATTGACCCTCAAAGACGGCGACACGGTACCCTATGACAGTTTGATTTTGGCAACGGGCAGCGCTCACCACTATTTCGGCAACGACCATTGGGAGGCGATCGCACCCAGCATCAAAACGATTGAGGATGCGCTGGAAGTGCGGCGACGCATTTTCCTAGCCTTTGAAAAAGCCGAACTTGAACCCGCTGCCAACATTCGCCAAGCGCTGCAGACGTTTGTGGTGGTGGGGGCTGGCCCCACGGGCGTGGAGCTGGCTGGGGCGATCGCCGACTTGGCCTATCAAACTCTGAAGGATGATTTTCGCCATGTCAATACCCAAGACACCCGCATCATTTTGGTCGAAGGCATGGATCGCATCTTGCCCCCCTTTGACCCGTCACTTTCGGAGCGAGCGGCTCAAGACCTGGAAAAGTTAGGGGTGGAAATTCGCACCGGTACTTTTGTGACCGGCCTAGAAGGCGAAAAGGTCACCTTCAAAACCGGTGACCAGGTTGAAACCGTTGAGTCCCACAGCGTTTTTTGGGCGGCAGGAGTCCGGGCTTCGGGCCTCGGCAAGGTGCTATCTGAAAAAACGGGCGCGCCGAGCGATCGCGCCGGGCGCGTTATGGTCGAGTCGGACTTTAGCGTGCCGAACTATCCCAACATTTTTGTGATTGGCGATTTGGCTCACTACGCTCACCAAGGCGAAAGCCCCTTGCCGGGGGTGGCACCGGTGGCGATGCAGGGCGGCAAATATGTGGCGCGGGTGCTCAGCGATCGCCTGGCTAGCAAAACGACGCCCCAGTTTGTCTACAAAGACACCGGCAGTTTGGCGATCGTCGGCCACAGTTCTGCCGTGGTTGATTTGAACTGGATTAAAATGACGGGCTACCCGGCCTGGGTCTTTTGGGCACTGGTTCACGTCATGTTCCTAATCGAGTTTGACAACAAGATCATCGTCATGACCCAGTGGCTGTGGAATTTCTTTACCCGCAACCAGGGAGCCCGACTGATCACGGGCCGCGACCAAATCAAGAGCGACCAAGCCTTTATGAATCAGTAGCTGCTCAAATTTTGTTGAGGCCCAGCGATCCGCCCTATTGCCTGTGCCTTAAGCGTCTATGCTGACGGCATCACTCAGTCAGTCGCGGCCCAGCCCTAGCCTAGTCAAACCAGCCTGTTTCCCTTGCCACCAGCTTTCCTAGGATCAAATCAGCTAGCGCGAAGCGAGTTGAGCCGCCGTATTAGCCCCATGACAACCTTATGCGGTTGCCCGGTGGCGACGGGTTTGCGCCAGTCATTGCGTTTGGCATCGTTCAGCTTGGGCATGAGCCACCTGCGACCGATTGTCTGAGTGTCCGCTCTTGGCCGAAAGGCAGCCTATCGGACGAGTACGATCAAGCGGACCCGCTTACGTAATGGAGCTCAACGATGGCCAACCAGCGACGACGGCTGTCCTTTGCTACTCCTCTTGATGCCATGATGAGAATTTCGCCGGTTGTGCTCAGTCTCGTGGCCGCGGCTGTTACCGCCCCGTTCGCTGCGCTTGCCCAATCGGGTACGCCCGGCGTCGTCAGGAATGCTTCCGCACCGGAGTCTGTCTGGACCGTTGGCCATGGCGAATATTGTCAGCAATCCACGGCTGCCCCTGGCATTACGGAAGATGATGCGATCGCCGTCGACGTGGTTAATTTGAGATCGTCCCGTGCCAGCGGCTGGTTGCCGACGGGCACGGTATTCGGCCCTGTCCAGCCAGGCGGAGCCTTCGAATTCTGGGGTGCCAATGGCTCGAATGTCTATCGCGTGAAATCCACGCCCGCCAACCTGGAACTCTCGCCGGTTGCCGCCCTTGACCCAGAGATGCGGTCGCCAAGCGGCTATTGGACAATGGACGAAGCCGGTAACGTCTATATGCCAGATCTGCGCACGCGAGAAATCGTCAAACTCCGCAGTGCCCAACCCTTTAACCCAGATACGCCGGTCGAGCTTGTCACCCGCACCGCATTGCCCGCGAACCTATTCGCCTCCGGTGACTTCATTCGCGGCATTAAGATGCTGCACGCCGGCCCGATTCTCGTGACCCTCAGTAACGCACATGTTTTAGTGCTCGATCGCAGTCTCGCTATCATTGGCCGCTATACCTTAGCTGAGGGCCAGGTCGACAACAACCCGTGTGTGGATGAACAGGACAACATTTTCGTGACCTCAG
>JBCCNE010000396.1:0-4936 GCA_039026015.1 Cyanobacteria bacterium P01_C01_bin.70
AGTCCTGAGGCTGACTCGCCCCAAGTGCGACCCCACAGCCAGCGAGGAGCGTTAATGGCGGCTTGCGGATCAAAGTGAAAGTCGAGCAGCCGGGTGAGCAGCGCCAGTTGGGTTTGCGGTTGGCCTTCACCGCCCATCGTGCCAAGCACCAAATAGGGCCGACCATCAGGGTGCATCACCATGCCCGGCATGAGGGTATGAAAGGTACGCTTGTGAGGCACCAAAACATTGATGTGATTGAGATTGAGAGAAAAAAAGCAGCCCCGATTTTGGAGCACGAACCCGGTGCCGGGAACGACGACGGCTGACCCAAAGTCAAAATAGACGCTCTGGATGACCGACACGGCGTTTCCCGCATTGTCCACAATTGCGGTATAGACGGTATCGCCGCCCACGGGAGACGCGGCTTGGGCACGAGCTTGGTCCAGGCGCAGCTGCTGGCGGCGGCGATCGCTGTATGATTTCGACATCAGCTCATCGAGGGGAATCTCCGCAAACTCGGGATCGGTGAGCCAGCGATCGCGATCAGTAAAAGCGAGTTTTGTCGCCTCTACCATCAGGTGATAGTAGTCAGCGGTGCCGTGGCCCAAAGCGGCCAGATCAAAGGGTTCAATCAAGTTAAGCATTTGTAGCACAGCAAACCCCTGAGAATTAGGCGGCAGCTGAGCTACTCGATAGCCGCGATAGAAAGTTGTTAGCGGCGTCACCCAATCGCAACGATGGGCGGCAAAGTCCGCTGGCGAGAGCAAACCGTCAACAGTCTCCAGATAATCAGTGATTTGCCGAGCGATCGCGCCGGTGTAAAAATCTTCAGCACCAGCTTCGGCTAGCCGCTGCAGCGTGTTTGCCAGGTCAGGATTGGTCAATCGGGCGCCAATTTGGGGCAGCTGACCACCGGGCAAAAAGGGATCTTCTGGCGGTGAGTACTGCTCTAAATAAGGGCGATCGCGCCGTGTCCAATGCACTTGTGAGCCGGTCACAGAATAGCCGGCCCTGGCCAGGTTAATGGCCGGCTGCAAGAGTTTCCCCCAGTCAAGGTAGCCAAAGCGGCAGTGGGCCTCCTGCCAAGAGGCGATCGCCCCCGGCACAGTCAGGGCGGCTAAGGGACCCCGCTGTGGAATCATGCTGAATCCCTGGCGGGCAAAGAAATCTGGGGTAGCAGCAGCGGCAGCCCGACCGGACCCGTTCAAGCCCTGCAGCGACTGGGTAGCAGCGTCGTAAATCAGCCAGAAGGCGTCACCTCCCAACCCCGTCATATGGGGATAAACCACGCTTAAGGCGGCTTGGGTAGCGATCGCCGCATCTACGGCATTACCCCCTGACCGCAAAATTTGTGCTCCCACTTCAGACGCCACCGCCTGGGGACAGACCACCATCCCCGTTGTGGATTTTGCCGATCGCTCGTTCAAGGGCATGCTACTTGGAGATGCTTGCGGCACTAAATCATTAGCAAGAGGCGCGATCGCTTATCACGCCTCTTTACGCCCATAGGTAATTCGCTAAGAATTATGGTTCGCTGGTAATAGGCCTAGCCCAGGCGGTAGCCAAATCCGCGCACGGTCTTAAGATACTGCGGCTTACTAGGGTCTTCCTCCAGCTTTTCGCGAATCCAACGGATGTGGACATCCACCGTCTTGTTGTCGCCCATGAAATCGTGTCCCCAGACCTTGTCAATAATCTGATCCCGTGACCAAACTCGCTTGGGCTGGCTCATAAACAGTTCCAAAATGCGGAACTCTTTGGGTGACAGATTAACCTCTTCACCCTTCAAAAACACACGGCATTCCTTGGGGCTTAAAGTCAGCTGCTCGAATCGCAAAACCGGATCGGGCTCTGCCTCATTGGCTCCTCGATGGCGTCGCAGCAAAGCGCGGCAGCGAGCAATCAGCTCTTGCATCCCAAAGGGTTTGCTCAAATAGTCATCAGCCCCAACTTCTAACCCCACGACCCGATCCATTTCGGTGCTCTTAGCGCTCAAAATCAACAGCGGCACATTAACGCCTTGGTGTCGTAGCAGCCGGCACAAATCAAGGCCGTTCATGCCTGGCAGCATCAGATCGAGGATGACTAAATCAATATCTTGAGTAGCTCGCCGAGCGTTATTTTTCATCCCTCCCAGCATCTCTAATGCCGACAGGCCGTCTCCGGCAACCATAACCTCAAATCCAACTTCTGCCAGCGCTAAACCAATCGTCTCACGAATCAGTTCTTCATCTTCTACAATCAATACTCGTCCTAAACCAACACGGACACCCTGTCCGGAAGTCGAAGGTAACGTTAGAGATGACATAGAAAGTGTTTAGTAACTTGCAACTCTAACTTTAGCAATCAATGGGACGCATTTAAACAAGGGATAACCTTAAAATTATTTGGCGCGGATGATGACTAATTTCCCCTCATAAAGCGCTAGCTTCCAAGATGACAACAGCCCTTCTCGGGGATAAAGATTTGTGACCAACATTGCTCCTGCGGCAGCGCTCAACCTTGCGCTTTCTTTAGATTTTCAAAGGACAGTTACACTCATCCTGACGTGGTTTTTCGCTATGTCTAGACCACTCGTAAAGCCTTGGCAAAAGTCATGCATCCCCTCGCTAAAGAGCACGACTACTCCCTTGAAGAGGTATAGACAAATTCCTTTGTGATACCAGGATTGTGGTGGAGGAAACGGACAGTTTCAACTCCACACCCCGCGTCACTCATCAAGACTCAGCCTCATAACATTACAGCATTTTCTAGAATGATTAAGTTACACTAAAATGATTGAGAATAGGAACTTTAAAAGTATATTTATACCTTATGGTTTTAAAGGTGCTGCATCTTGAATTTCGTCCCCTAATTGATCACTTAATTGATAATAAATTTTAGGCTTAGGTATACATGGATAGCTTTAAATATATTCTAAATTCAAAGATTTAATAATTCTTCTAGCACCGATATTTCTCCATATGTGGAATGATCGTACGGCAAATCTAAAGCCAGGTTTCACTTAACTTAAATCATCATCAATATTTCTTCTATCTCTTCTATTAAGAGAATAAATTTAATCAGAAAAAGTTGTTCTCTGCAGCCAGATTTCATGAAGCAAACTAGCTGTCTCTGCTAATTGACTGTCCAGCCAGCGATCTAGGGTTGAAGAGCATCTCATAGGCAAACTTAATTCATGCTTTTAGTGCGATCATCTTCTCTGTGAATAGGGCGATCGCACCACAAACACAAAACTGGAATGCGCTTGTTACCAATTTATATGCGCATCCATTAAGAAAAGTACCGCTTAATTTGGCTTGAAACACCTTCATGGCTGGATATAGGGCTTATTAAGTTACGAAAAGAGAAAATCAAGAGCCTTGACCTGTGAGGACTTTGCAAGTTTATCACTGCAAGATTTTCAATCTTTTAGCCAGGTAATTGCTCCGTTGCAAATATCCTCTCTTCGGAACATTCCAAGGCGTGTAGATACTCTGCCGCAAGGGTTAATCCTAGAATTCATGGGTCTCTAATTATGGATTGATTAGAGACCCGTCAACTTACCACAAACACTGGAATATATCCCCCTAATTAAGCGGCACAGAGAGATCAAGCACCTGTCGGGCCGGTTCTTGAGTTCGTTCAATTGTGAGGCCTGCTTCGTCAAATCTAATTTGAGTTTCAGGTTCTGGCTGCTCGATAACTTCTAAACGGATTTGCTCGCCATCAGTTGAAATCCGCGGACGAATTTCAGACTCATCTTCATCTAAATCGATTCGAAAGCCGCCTAAGTCAATTTCTTGAGCGGCGCTAGGAAGTGGATTCGCGAAGCCAATGCCGCTAACGGCAGCAACTCCTAGGAGCATGAATTTTAAGCTGCTCATAACAAAATTTTCCAACTCAGCATAAGCAACCAGGGAATTTCAACCGTCCGACAAGATTTTGAGCTGTTTCAGAACGGTAGTTTTTTGATTGCCTCTATTTACACATTAAGTAGTCTTTCTTTACCTAGCCTGAAGGCATTCTGAAGCGCTGATAAGAGCATAGCGTCAAAAACGGATAGCTAGCCTAAAGCATTTCCTTGGAGCAAATCTCTAAAGGCAACTTTAAGGAGTCTTCAAATCAAGGCTGATATGTATTTGGGCACACTTCTGTTAGACTTGCCAAAAGTGTGAATGCCTTAGCACCACTGGCTTTTACGAAGTTTGCAAATCACCACAGCCATGCTCGATGAAAAGTTGCTGACTGTATTAGCGCAGCCTTTTTATCAGAAATCGCCGATGATCTTGGTTACTGATCGGAACCATGGCAAACCATCGCTTGGTAGAACAGCTCAGACCGCTAAAAGCCTTGTGCAGTGACTCTTTTATTCCGCGTTCTGCATTCTAAATTTTGCCTGCTGTCATGACCGGTGCTATGGGCAATAAGCGATCGCCCTCGACGCAATGGGCCTTCGCGGCTACTGTGACCTCTTTAAAGAACTTTCATAGTCGGCGAAGAGCCTTCGTAAAGTTTTTGAGAAAGTACCATGATTTTTACAGTGCTTGCTATAAAAGCATATAAGGGGAGCCTGTACCCTGCTCTATCTCCACTAGTATCGGCATGCATGACCTTCATATTGCGATTGATGCTGTTGCGCAGGGTATGTTAACAAAGCCAGCCGAGGCTTCTCTTAGCCTGAGTATCAGGTTGTGTAGTTCTGGCAGTGATGAGCATGCAGTCTGACGAACAAGTTACCGCAGCTGAGCAAAACGGCCACCACGACGTTCCCGCAACGGGAGACTTGTTAGCTTTAGATCCGGCTGTGCTCAATCCGGTATACACCTTAATCGATGCCATTCTTCCGTTTGAGGCGTGCCTTTATTATCAGGTCTTTCCGCTATCACTTGAAGGCAGTCGCCTAATTGTAGGGATTGTTGATCCAGATGACGAGGCGGCAGCTGAGTACGTTACCAAACAGCTCTCGTATATC
>JBCCNE010000397.1:0-4934 GCA_039026015.1 Cyanobacteria bacterium P01_C01_bin.70
CTGATTACTAACCCCACCCTCGATCCGCGCATTATCTTTGGCTATCTGCTGCGCCTGCCGACCGGCGGTAGCGGTTGGATTGTCAGCGTCGATAACTTAGAGGATGTGATTGGTGGCCATCTGTGGATTGGCAGTATCCTCGTCATTGGCGGTATCTGGCATATCTTGGTGCCCCCGCTGCGGTGGACCTACAACCTCTATCCGTGGACGGGGGAAACCTACCTGTCCCAAAGCTTGGGCAATGTCGCGGGGCAAGCTTTTATCGCCACGGCCTTTATCTGGTTTAACAATACGGTTTATCCCAGCGAGTTCTACGGCCCCACCATTCCCGAAGCGTCCCAGGCGCAATCGCTGGTGTTTCTTGCCCGTGACCAGGGGTTGGGAGCCGATGTCGCCTCGGCGCAAGGTCCGACTGGCTTAGGCAAATACTTGCAGCGATCGCCCACGGGAGAAATCATCTTCGGCGGTGAAACCATGCGCTTTTGGGATGCTCGCGCCCCCTGGCTGGAGCCTTTGCGCGGCACCAACGGCCTGGATTTGGACAAAATCCAAAATGACATTCAGCCGTGGCAGCTACGCCGCGCTGCGGAATACATGACCCACGCCCCGCTGGGTTCCATCAACTCCGTGGCGGGACTCGCCACCGAAACCAACGCCTTTAACTACGTTTCGCCCCGCACCTGGCTGGCGACCGCTCACTTTATCTTCGCCTTCTTCTTCTTGGTGGGTCACCTCTGGCACGCTGGACGCGCCCGCGCCACCGCCGCCGGCTTCGAAACCGGCATCGATCGCGAAAACGAGCCCGTCCTTTCCATGCCACCCATCGATCCGAGCCTGCGATCGGGCTAATGACTCCTGATCCCAGGGTGCTGTCGAAAACATCGATCACAGGCTGCACTCAGCCAAGACCCCTGGGATCTAGCCCCCTCCAAGTTGCGGGATGACTACCCCGTACATCTTCAAACACCGATTGGGAATTGGTGGGCATTGCCCACCCTACGCGCTTTCACTCGCCACTGCTATTACGAATTCCACATTTCATATTCCGCATTTAAATTCCGAATTCCGTAGGGCTCTGCCCTTCCCGAAGGGTATTCCGAACTCCGAATTCACGATCTATCACGAGGAGAAGACACTCAATGGGACTGCCTTGGTACCGTGTTCACACGTCGGTTCTGAATGATCCGGGCCGACTGCTCGCCGTGCATCTCATGCACAATGCCCTCTGTGCGGGATTTGCGGGCTCTATGCTGCTGTTTGAGCTAGCCCGTTACGACCCCACCGACCCGATCTTAAACCCCATGTGGCGACAGGGCTGCTTTTTGATGCCCTTTGTGGCCCGTCTAGGCGTCACCAACTCCTGGCAAGGGTGGAGCATCACCGGCGAAACCTTTGCCGATCCGGGGTTTTGGACCTTTGAAATGGTCGCCGTAGCCCACATTGTCTTCTCTGGACTGGAGTTTCTAGCGGCCTGCTGGCACTGGGTCTATTGGGATGTCGCCACCTTTTTTGACCCCAAAACCGACGAACCCATTATCGATTTGCCTCGGGTCTTTGGCATTCATCTGTTGTTAGCGGGACTGCTCTGTTTTGGCTTTGGGGCCTTTCACCTCACCGGGGTCTTTGGTCCCGGCATGTGGGTGTCTGATCCCTACGGCTTAACGGGACATGTCCAGGGCGTGGCCCCCGAATGGGGTGCCGCCGGCTTTAATCCGAATAATCCGGGAGGCGTCGTTGCCCACCACATTGCCGCAGGCATTGTCGCCATTATTGGTGGCCTGTTTCATATTTTCGTCAGGCCCCCCGAATACCTCTACAAAGCTTTGCGCATGGGGAATATCGAAGGTGCCTTGGCCAGCGGTCTGGCCGTCTTCTTTGCCGGGGGCTTTATTGCGGCAGGAACGATGTGGTACGGCACCGCCACGACCCCCATTGAGCTGTGGGGACCCACCCGCTATCAGTGGGATCAGGGCTACTTCCGACAGGAAATTAGTCGTCGCGTTCACGCTGCTCAAGATGCGGGCCAGAGCCTGTCAGAAGCCTGGTCAGCCATTCCGCAAAAGTTGGCCTTTTATGACTACGTGGGCAATAGCCCAGCCAAAGGCGGTCTGTTCCGAGTGGGGCGCATGGTCGATGGCGACGGGCTACCCACCGGCTGGCTCGGTCATCCGGTTTTTCATGACCAAGCGGATCGCGAGTTAGAAGTCAGGCGCATGCCCAACTTCTTCGAAAACTTCCCCGTGGTGCTGACCGATCGCGAGGGCGTGGTTCGTGCTGATATTCCGTTCCGACGAGCGGATGCCCAATACAGCTTTGAGCAAACGGGCGTCAATGTCAGCTTCTATGGCGGTCAGTTAGATGGGCAAACCTTTACTGAGCCGCAAACGGTCAAAAAATATGCCCGCAAAGCTCAACTGGGTGAAGTCTTTGACTTCGATCGCACGGTCTACGATTCCGATGGGGCTTTTCGCACCAGCAATCGCGGCTTCTTTGCCTTCTTCCACGCCTGCTTTGCCCTCGTTTGGTTCTTTGGTCACATCTGGCATGGGTTACGCGCCCTGTTCCAAGATGTGTTCTCAGGGATTGACCCCGATCTGAATCCTGAGCAGGTCGAGTGGGGCTATTTCGAGAAAGTGGGGGATCCCACCTCGCGCCAAACCACAACGACGATTTGATGCAAGCTGACGCGGTGCGGTAGGTGATCGCCTCAGCACCGCCTGCAATCTTCATGTAGGGACACAAATTGGTGACTCTACATGAATCCCTTTCTATTCCTTTAGGACTTACGCAAAAGCCCCCTCGGTCCTCCAAATCTGGGGGATGTTGAATCCGATTTCCCCAGACTTGGGAATTCAGGGGCCAAAATCAGATTCAACTGCGTAATTCCTGTTCTTTCAATTCTGATTACTTCAAAGACGGAGAAAATCGATGCCGCAAGAATACGTCTCTAAAAAAGTTGCCCCCCTCCAATACTCCTTAAGAAGGTTCAATACTGAAGCCGGTCGAGTTGCGCCCGGCTGGGGGACAACGCCCATCATGGCCGGATTATTAGTGGCGCTGCTACTGTTTATCCTGACTATTTTGCAGCTTTATAACGGCACTATCTTAGTCAACGGCGTCAACATTGATTTAGATAGCATGGGCTTTTGAAAAAAGCGACATCCTTTTGATTTTTGCTGAGCGATCGCTGCCTATTCACACATTTTTAGCAGTACATTTTTAGACATTTTAATGGAGTTGTTCAATGCCCCCAATGTTTTATCTAGCCTATGGAGAAGGTCAGTTTTCCAGCACCGCTAGCGGGATATTCTCAGCCTTAGTGGTGTTCGTGATTTGCTGTGTGGCTTTCGGCCTTTACTCTTACCAAACCTATCCCAACGAAAGAGAATAATTTTTACCCCCACAGACCTTACGTCATGGCATGCAGTTTTGGCCCTTCATCCCCAATACTGAGAGACCTCGAGCGATGCGTAAGTCTTATGCAATTTTCAATACCGTCGTCTCTAGAGTCCTCCAGCCATGTCTCACTTTAGCCATATCAAAACCCGACTCCGCAATTTAGAAACCCTACAGCTAGCCCTCACCGATCTCGACATTGAGTGGAAACCCGGCCCTGGCGAAGTGAGAGGCTACCAAGGCGAAACCTGCACCGCCAACCTCATCATTGAGCAGCCGAATCAACACGATATTGGGTTCGCTTGGAACGATCAGGAATATGCCCTGGTGACCGATCTACAATTCTGGCAGCAGCCTCTCACCGTCGATGGATTTTTGCGCCAAGTCACCCAGCGCTATGCCTATCACACCATCTTGCAAGAAACCGCCCAACAGGGCTTCGAAATTGCCGAGCAACAGCAACAAGCGGATGGTTCTCTTCGGCTTGTCGTCCAGCGTTGGGGCTGAGCCGGCTGCAATGTTGTCTGAGCAAACAACCGTTGCCTTCGCATGAGGGCTTTTTTATGGCAGTTTTTTGGGTGCGATCTCTAGCCAAAATATCAGCAGTCCAGGGCTGATTCACTATGACGAGATCAGAATTATGCTGTAAGACAACCTCTATCTCCAGCGTTGCTATAAACCTCATTGAAGCCCTACAGACTGTCCCGGATTATCGCAAGGCTCGCGGAAAACGACATCCGTTATGGATCATTTTAGTGTTTATTTTGATGGGGAATTTAGCATGGTATCGTTGCAATCGTCCGTTGCATAGTATTTCTAGATAAGAATGAGAATCAATGGTGTGCAGTTTGGGTCTGCGTCAACGGGTAATGGCCCGGGTGAATAAAGGGCACTCAGTCGAAGAAACCGCGACCCTCGTCAGGCGACCATTTACCGCTGGCGCAATCGACTATCCGACACTGTTTGCCTCGTCCCTCGGGGACAAGTGGTCGATGGCGAGCGCTCCAGTCAGAGGCAGCCTCGGCAAAATCTCTTGGCGGCTCGCAATCCTCAAGAATTCCTCGCCCCAATGATGATCGCTGGCAGCATGACCGCGATGGTGTTTAAAACCTGGCTGAAGCAACATCTCTGTCCCATCTTGCCGCCGCGATCGCTGCTAATTCTCGATAATACCCGCTTTCATTGGCCTGATGAAGTCACTACAACTGCTGAAGCCGCAGGCTATCAGGGGTTATTCCTGCCGTCTTACTCGCCGGATTTCAACAAAATTAAGCATGACTTTGCCGCTTTGAAGAACATTTTGGCCTATGCTCCCGAGAGCACCACGCTCAACGAAGTCGTCGCCAATTATCGATGTGCCTGAGCTTCACCCGATTCTAATTCTTAACTAGAATCACTACGACCCTCTTCTGTCACCTTAAGCAGAGGAAATCTGGGAAGCCCAAAATCCGTTTCTGAAACATTGGTGTTATTAGCTCAACAGCACGAGACAATCAAGGTCTCAAAATTTCTTCAGCCAGAGTGATTAAAGAGGGATA
>JBCCNE010000398.1:0-4932 GCA_039026015.1 Cyanobacteria bacterium P01_C01_bin.70
AAAGGTGACGCGATGCCAGGTATAGCCATCTTCAGTAGCTTCGGAACGGCCTAAGACAACGGTCTCACCAACCCGACCATAGCCAATGGGTTCCCCGACGGATGAGGGCTGCGATCGCACATTGATCTGAGCCTGCGGATCAGCGGCGGTCAGCTTGGCGGTTTGTCCGGTAGTGCGGCTTGCGTCTACAGCAGTCGTCGCCGGACTACTGGCCTCGCTTGAGCGCTCTGACACAGGGGTATTTGCAGCATTCACCGCATTTGCTGATTCCGAAGCAGAAGAGGCCGTCGCCGTGGCTTTTGGGGAATGAGTCGAAGCGGATTCGGACGCTCTACGGCAGGTACTCACGATGATAAGCAGTGATAGGCAGAATATGCTGCCCATGATGATGTGCGATCGCATTCAGCCGTCCCCTTTTGGTGCCCACAATTGCTGCCCCCAACCCAAGCTCACCGGCTGGATTATGGTAAATCAGTCCTCAAAATGTAGCCCATCTGATCAATTGTGAGCGGGGTTTCTGGAAAATCTTGGGCGGTGAGTTGCCGAACCAGCGTTACCGTGGCAAATGCATCGTCGATGTAGGGCACCCCGTTGCGATCAAGAACGACGGGAATGACCCGTCCCTGAACAAAATCGCCCGTTTCACTCAAATCCACTTGGAGAATCATCGACAGCCCCAGCGGGCCAACCGTAGACAAGGTGCGATAGCCCAGAAAGTTGCCCAGGGAATAGGCAATTAGCTTATTTTGGTATAGCTCTACGGCACGGGGCACATGCGGCCCATGCCCCAGCACTAAATCCGCTCCGGCATCAATCATCGCGTGGGAGAACTGCACCATGTTGCCGCGATTTTCCGAGAAAAAGTACTCCGTCTGATTGCGGACTCGCAATGCGTTGGTGCCTTCGGCCCCCGCATGCACGGAGATTACCACCATATCGGCAGCGGCTTGCGCCTGCTGCACTAGCGCCGTTGCGGCCGCCAAATTATTCATATCGTTGTGGTCTGGCCAATAGCTAAAGCCGATAAAGGCCACCTGATAGCCGTTGGCATCGACCGTCACAATCTGATCTTTGCGGCCCACGGCCCTCATGCCGGACTGCTCAATATTGGCGATGGTGTCATCAAATCCGGGGTCGCCAAAGTCAAAGGAGTGGTTGTTGGCGACACTCAGCACGTCAAATCCGGCTGACTTGAGCACATCCGTCCAGTTGGGGGGAGTGCGAAAGGCAAACGTCATGCCTTGGCCAACATTTTTAGCGGTGTCGGGATAGTCCGTCAGAGTGCTCTCAAAATTGCCAAAGACGATATCGACCTCCCCTATAAACATTTTGACGCTGTTGAACAAGTAGTTCGGGTCGTTGGGTAAGCGATAGTTCGGAAAGTCGGTGCCCGGAATGATGTCGCCCATCGCTTTGATCTGCACAGCGACTTGGGGCGCTGGCGGCACTAGAGAACCAGCGGCTACTGTCAAACCGTCTAGGGGAGCGATGGGCTCAATTAGAGAGTCTTCGGGCAGTGGCGGCAGGTTAGCGGCGGCCGTTTCACCAGCTGCGTCAGCGGCCACTGCCAAGGGGGCGATCGCGGCCGGATCAATAGCCGGCTCTAGGGCAACAGTGGTGGTGGAAACCGACTGGCGCGATGAGGTCTCCGCCGCAGTCAGTACTGAGCGCCCCCAATTCCATCCCCCAGCGGCAAGAGAGCCTACGATAAAGCTGGCGCCGATCAGCGCGATCGCACTGACGATTTGCCGTTGTCGTCGCGCAGCTAGTCGTCGCACCGGGCCAAGCGATCGCCCAATCCTAGAGGCCGCTGCTTTCCGAGCGATCGTCACGTCTGACGCGGGTTCGAAGGCAGCCGTTGACAGCGTCGTTAGGGAAAATAAATCTGGAGGTGCGGTAGGAGATAAGGTTTGTTCAATTAGCGTATGGTGAATTAAGCGATGCGTTGTCCCTCCCTCATCGACATACACATACGCATCCCAATACTTCGGCCCTGACAATGATCGCAAGGCCTGCTCCAGTTGAGGCAGCAGTATGCCAATCGAACGCAGGTGAAACGCTGACAGGTAAATGTGTAGGCGTGGTGGCTGACCCTTAACCCACAGTGGAGGATTAAGGGAGATGGTGGTGTTGAGGTAGTCAGTAATGACCGGACAATTTGGCCACTCTGACGCTGCGGCTACCGACTTAGGAGGAACAGGCACCATGCCACTGTTGATGAAATACAGACATCCCCAGGATCAATTCCCTCAAGACCTTTCGTAGACCTCCTAGGCGATCCCGGTTACTAAATGAGTCCCTGTGACGATAGCAAAAACTTTCCTAGCTGGACCACATTAATGACAATAAACGTGATCAAGAAGATCGTGACGACGACGTTAAATGCGTTGCGTAAGAAATTAACCATTTGCCTTGTCTGATTGAACCGCTGTGCTACGGCACCCATTAAGCACTAAAAACCTGTGCAGATGAGCCGTCCTTGAGGATTTAGCAGCACAGCGTTAACGGATCACATTGTGGCGGTTAAGTACCATCAAGCAGCACGCCCTTCATATATTTAATAGCTTTGGTTAACATCCCATAATGACTGAGCGGTAGCTGAGTGTGAGGGCGACAGGGTGAATGATTGGGCGTTTCGAATTTTCGATATTGGTTTTTAACTTTGTGGAAAGGTCATGGTCTCATGCCCTGCATTTCTAATTCCCGGCTCTCACTTTGCCGAATTCCGAACTCCGAACTCCGCTAAAACTAATTTCTTGGGGGAAATCGTCGCCACAAATCCGGCGGTGGGGTCAAAAATTCATAAGCTCCGGCGGCGCTGTCTGAGGCGGCTGTCAGCACAATGTCAAACGCGACGGATACCCGAGGAGCGGCTGCATGATTTAGTGTCACGCCGTGGCGCTGCTTTGCCGGAAAGATTATCAGTCGCCCTTCGACTGGCGGATACAGCGCTTGATCTTGATTGAAAGCAGTCCAGTTAGCAATGATGTCAGTGTTTTCGCTGCCTAAGCCAGGACTCACTTCGTTCTGGCGGGCATCGTCGATAAAGGCCAGACAGCCAGACTCGTCACTGCCGGAGGCGGGCACCGACACATAATACACCGCGCTGATATGAGCCGTATTATGAGCGTGAACGCCGACTTCTTGTTGGTGCCGTGAGACGACGGGCCAAGCCCGCTGGATGTAGAGCTCAACTTTGGTCAGGTCAACCCCTAGTTCCTTGAGATAGGCGACTGTATGCACTTCGATTTGCTCCACCAGCCAGCGAAACCGAGGATCATTATGGACCTGATGAATGCCGTGCAGATCTCCTGTCCAGGCCATTTCTGGGAAGTTACGCCGCTCTTCAACTGAGGCTTCGAGTTGCAAAATGGTGGCTAACAGAGATGACTGATGCTGGGCAGCATCGGATAGGTCTTCATAATAAATCGCGAGAGGAAACCAAGTGTCAATGGGCATACAGGGGAGTGCAGAGTGCACAATTCAGGATGTGAAGGGAAGCGATTATCGAGTCTGTACAGGGCTAATCCAGGGCGTCGTTCTCACCTACAGGGGCGAGCCATCTTCATACACTGCTTCAATTTCCTGAATCTGCGCTCCGAGCTGTTTTAGTAACTGTACTAATTGCGGCAACACATCAGAGCGGGTGGGCTTGCTGCTGATAGACAGGCGGGCGCGCTCGCGAATTTCCCCCAAGCTCTGCTGGAGTTTGTGCGCCACATCCAGTGCATCGCGTCCGAGGCGTTCCATATGCTGCTGGCGATAGAATTCTAGCGCTTTGCCCCGCAAGATTTGTACCGTCGCCTGCTCGCCATGCTCAGTTGACTTGATGCTCAAGCGAATCAGAATCCGCTGGCCTTGCTGATCGCGTTCAATTTCCGCTTGCTGAGGTTTAACAACGGGTTCTATTGGCAACCGCGCCAGTTTCTTGAATTCGTCGATCACGCCCTGCAGAATGTGGCGGTTAATGGGATCAATTTCCCCTTCCAAGACCCCATTACAGCTCCACAAAATTCGACCTGATTTGAGTCTGGGCTCTAGATACAGGCGACCAATTCCTTCCCCTGTCACTTTGTCCAATAGGGCCTGCATCAGTGTTTGAGGGGGCATCGAAGCCAACAGCTCGCTCACATCTCGATACAGGGTATCCATCTCGGGATCAGGCGCGGCGGCGGGCTCTGACTCTTTCGGCTGCTCTGGGGGAGGGGGTGTCGGGTCAGCCTGAGGGGCAGACACAGCCGACTCGACTGGATTAGCTGCTGGCTCTGAGCACGCTTCAGCATCATCAACCGGTGCCGGTTCGACTTCAGTTGTGAGGGCATCAGTTGACTGGGGGACATTCTTGCGGGCGATCGCATGCTGCGGCTGCTCTGTCCTCTCAAGAATGTAGGTAGTTTCGGCTAGGCGATTATCGATAAAAGCAGTCGCCTCCACCGGTGGCGCGGCTGGACTCAACTCACTCTGCAATTCAGGGGTTGGGGGCTCCGGTAGCGGCGGTGGTTCAGAGCGATCGCTAACCGCCTCAACTAACGATTCAGCCTCTGCATCGCCAGTTAAAGAGGTCGCCTCAGTCGCCGGCTGGGAGTTATTAGCAGCGCTATCGATCAGCGAATCGGCAACTGGCGTTATTGGTTTTTCATCGACTATGGCAACATCAGATGTCGCCGATTCTGCCTGATTAGAGGCTGGAGCCGTCGAGCCAGACTGCTGCTGCGCACAATGATTTAGATATTTGGAGAGAACATCGCGATGCCAGTCTGAGGTGATTTGCTGAAACTGAATTGAATAGTTGATATACGAGAGCTGTTTGGTAACGTACTCAGCTGCCGCCTCGTCATCTGGATCAACAATCCCTACAATTAGGCGACTGCCTTCAAGTGATAGCGGAAAGACCTGATAATAAAGGCACGCCTCAAACGGAAGAATGGCATC
>JBCCNE010000399.1:0-4921 GCA_039026015.1 Cyanobacteria bacterium P01_C01_bin.70
AGGGATTGGCCTTTGAGCTTGAGCGGCAGATGCACGTTGTCCACAACGGTAGCCCAAGGCATCAGCGCCGCCTCTTGAAAAACAAATGCTAACTGGCGGTCTGCCCCCTGCCAGGCAATGTGCCCATGAGTGGGCTGATCCAGCCCGGCAATCAGCTTTAATACCGTGCTCTTGCCGCAGCCCGACGGCCCCACTAGGCTGACAAGTTCACCTGTGCAGATGTCCAGGTTGACGCCCTGCAGTGCGGTCGTGCCGTTAGCGTAGGTTTTATTGATTTGATGGAGGGCGATCGCAGTGGCAATCATAGTAGTTTCAAAGCGAACCAGGGCGGAACTCTCAATGCTCATTCATTTCTATAAAGGAAATCTTTAAGAGCCCTGAGCATCATGCTGAACAAGAATTTAAGCGATTTTGTCCTGAGTCAGCTTAAAGGCATTGCAGCTTTTGACTGTTGACAGAGCGTGTAAATCACTTCCAAGCCAGAGTACCCAGCATTAAGACTGATAGTACTCAACTCCTTTGTTGACAAAGTCTAAGGTAAAGGCCTGCGTGTAGTCGACCTCAGGGCTCACAACCTCAGCCTCAACCAGCTTGTCATAAAAAGACTGCCAGCGATCGTCCGTCATCGCCCCAATGCCCATTGCCTCCGCATCGCCCGAAACCACGATGCCGTGCTCTCCCATTTTCTCAATGCCGTAGGCAATTTGTTCATCCAACATCTCCGGGTTGGCTTGCTTAATCAGGTCGTTCCCCGGCGTCGGGTCATCGTTCAAATAGCTGTACCAGCCCTTAATCGAAGCATCCACAAACCGCTGCACTAAATCAGGATCACTGTCCACAACTGCTTGACGAGTCTCAATCGTCGTGGAATAAGGATCGTAGCCGTAGTCTGCCAACAGCAGCACGACTGGCTCAAAGCCCCCTTCTTCAGCGATCGTTAGTGGTTCAGAGCTGAGATAGCCCTGCTGTGCCGACGATTTATCCGCCAAAAACGGCCCCGGATTAAAGTTATAGGGACGCTTCATATCTTCTGTAAAGCCATACTTGGCGGCGAGAAAGGGCCAGTAAGTTACGTTAGCGGCCGAAGAAATGTAAACCGGCTTGCCCTGCAAATCTTCTAGGGACTCGATGCCCTGATCGGGATGGGCAATCAGAATCTGAGGATCTTTTTGGAAAATGGAGGCGACAGTGACCTTGGGAATGCCTTCTTGAATGGCCTGCAGGGCATCCGAGCCGTAGCCCATAAAAAAGTCCACGCTGCCGCCCATTAGCAGTTGCGTGCCGTTAACCTGAGGGCCACCCATCTGGATGGTGACGTCTAAACCGTGGTCGGCATAGATGCCTGTCGCAATCGCCTGATAAAAGCCGCCGTGCTCCGCCTGAGCATACCAGTTAGTGCCAAAGGTGACTTTCTGCAGCTCGCCGCTGGCAACACTCTCAGCCGTCTCAGTTTCACCAGTTTCAGAAGCCGGGTTGGTGGTCGCTCCACCGCAGGCGGCAGCCACACTAGCCCCGACCAGCAGAGAACCATACTTTACAAACCGCCGCCGCCCTAATCCTTGAGGGTTCACCATCCAACGCTGACTCACAACCTTCACCTCTTCAGACATCAAGATTCCAACAATGGCAAGGGCCAAATACTGGGGCACCACTACCATAGGCTACCGGTAGACTCACACCTGTAAGCAAATATGCTTTTTATTGTGAAACATACTGAAGGGTTGAGCTAGCTGCCTCTTCAATTTGCCAGAGAGGGCTCAACAGCAAAGGGGCAATTTGTTATGGTCTGGCAGCCATTTGGGATTGTATCCACGTCGTCACCTGCTGGCCCAAACGGACATCATCCAGGCGATCGATTTCGCGAATACCGGTGGGGCTAGTGACATTCACTTCAGTGAGATAGCCGCCAATAATGTCAATTCCCACAAACATCAGGCCGTCACGCCGCAGGGTAGGAGCCAGCTGGGCCGCAATTTCGCGATCGCGCTCCGTAATCGCCACCTGAGCCACTCGACCGCCAACCGCCATATTGCCACGAAACTCAGTGCCCGTCGGAATCCGATTCACTGCGCCAATGGGCTCCCCATCCAGCAAAATCACGCGCTTATCCCCCTCCTTAGCAGCAGGCAAATACGTCTGAATCATCACGGGTTCGCGACCCTGCTGGGTACTGATTTCAATTATTGAGTTGAGGTTGCGATCGCCCTGCTCAAGAAACAAAATGCCCTCACCGGCTTTGCCGCCCAGCGGCTTCAGAACAGCGCGTCCCCAGCGGGCCACCGTTTTTTGAATCACCGCTTTGTCGCGACTCACAATCGTCTCGGGAATGGCCTGCGTAAACTGCAGGGCATACATCTTTTCGTTAGCGGCCCGTAACCCCTGAGGCGCATTCATCACCAGCGTTTTCGTGGGGTCCACATAGTCCAGCACGTAGGTGGTGTAAAGGTAGGGAATCGTGACGGGCGGATCCGTTCGCATCATCACCACATGCATGGTTTCTAGGGGCTGATAGACCATTTCCCCCAGGCGATACCAGTCTGATGCGGCGAGCCAGCGATCGTCGCCAAGGGTAACTGGCTTCAGGGTTACCGGCTGCAGCTGCGCCATCGCCTTACCGCTTTCCACCCCGAGCCACTCGGCCTGAGTAATCCACACCTCATGTCCGGCAAGTTGAGCCGCTTCCATCAGCGCCACACTCGTATCGTGCCCTGGGTCAAGCTGACTGATGGGGTCAATAATGAATGCAAACTTCACTGCTCATATCCTCAACGTGCAGACCAGCCTGATTGTGGCATGATTCATCAAGACAAATATCAGACGACAGCGCCGCCGCATTCTAAAAACAATACAAGTCAAATGAAATTTATGAATGTGGCAGGCGATTGCCCATACTGAAGAGAGGTGCAAAATATTGCTTGCCAACCAAAATATATATCGACTAAACATTCTGACGGCTAAAGAATCCACCGCAATCAGCGAGCTTTCTGCATCCGATCTGATTCAGGCAAATATTTTTGCCAATTACTTCGATAGACGCAATCAATAAATTCGTCGTAATTAGTAATCAACTCCGGCAGCGCCAGAGTATTAATTTTTTTGTTAATTGCGATCGCGGGCCGCCTTTCTAGCTCCAAAAAATCCAGCACTCTGGCCACAGTCGCTGGATGCGCCGCTGGCTTTTCGAGATCATCCTCATAGACGACCGACTCGTAATCCTGAAAGTGGGTTAAAACCTCTTCCTCCACTTGCTCAAAGTGCAATCGTTTTTCCACCCACTGGGAAAAATACATGCAGTCAACTGTAATCGTCAAATGCTCTCTCTGATCATCAAACTTGTGATAACCACTACGGGCTTCAGCAATCAGATTGGACAGCGCATGCATGACTTTATTCTCTCGTTTGAGATAAACCATTTGCCAGCCGCGATCGCTAAGCGCTTGCAGAAACCTCACTGGATCAACCGGATTTTTGCGATCTTCTGTCAGATGATAAGGTTTAACGCGACAGATAAAATGACGCTGAGGCCGCAGCTTTGACAGACCAGAAAGATAGCTGATAGGAAATCTTATTTCCTGCTTATATTGAGTGTTAAGCTTTTCGCCATTTTTGCGAAAGTAACCCGTCGAAACCAAGAGATTTTCTAAGAGATTGCTGCCTGTTCGACCCTGAGCAAATATGATTAAACGCTTCTGTTCAGGTAGTGACGTCCGAGTATATTCAGCTAAATATGACAGCAGCTCTTCGGTACGACGGCTGTGGTCTAACCAATTGCTAAAAGCAGAACCGAAATTTTTCAAACCACTCATAATATAAGCCTTGAGAACATAATTTATTATCTGGAAAAAAGAAATATATTGATTAATGAATTTTGAGTATTTTCATAGCAATTATCTAAGCTGCTTGATAAATATTTCGATACACTCAAACAATTAATAAAAAAGATTTTGAGTTGGAAATTTCATTTATCAAGAGCAACTGTCTTATTCCTCTTGATAAATGAGGCAACAGCAGCTTTTACATTGACAGACACGATCTCAATATAAAGTATGTTAACAAACAGCGCGATCGCGTCATTAAGCCATGAAGTTTTTATGAAGCTGCCCTGAGACTTCACGCTCAGCAGTCAGTCTTCCATCACTGGTTGTTACACTGCATAAACCAGCAGGCTGTCTTAATTCTATGTTCGAAGTTGGTCTCAGTAGCCTAGCCAACGGATTGCAGCAAATAGTAAAGAGGTGAAGAAAGCAGCGATTTCCCCGTCGCGATCGCTAGCAGTTGTTCTTTAAGACCGTGTCTGACGAGGCAATGTCTCATCAATATCCTATTAGCAGCCTACTAAATGCTGAGATCAGGCTGCGTTGATAGTTTGAAGGAAGCGAGGAGCGGTTGAGCTTGCTTGAGCGATGCATGCCCCTTGCCCTCTCTCAAGACTCGCAAAAATCTTCTTAGGAATTGCCCATCGCTTTGCAGGATATAGATTTTTACGCTGCCTCCAAATCACAATATGAGCCGAAGAGATTTGTGACCTTATATTGCTTTAGGTCTATATAGATTTGAGCTATTGTGAAGGGGATGCGGCTAAACGTGAGTATTTACTTATTGATCTGCAATCTAGAGCTTAATTTATCACTTATTTGTTAGCCATTTTATCCTATTATTTATACTTTAATTGGATTAACTTGCTGAATTAGTTATAGATTTTGACTGGAATCATGAAAGAAAAAACCCTGCCTTTTATATCAGTCATTATTCCTGTTTTTAATAATGCTCAAGGGTTAGCGCTGTGCATTCAAGCGCTGAAGCTTCAGAGTTATAATCGCGATCGCTTTGAAGTCATTGTTGTAGACAATGGGTCACAGGATTTCGATCAGATAAAACAAGTGTCTGCAACTTGGGCCACTGTCCAACTCGTTAGTGAGCA
>JBCCNE010000400.1:0-4906 GCA_039026015.1 Cyanobacteria bacterium P01_C01_bin.70
GGGTGGTGGCCGCACTGAACAACAACATGCTCAGTGTTGAAATGTCACCGCTGTTTTCTCGGCTAGAGCCGCTGCTGCTGCGGGAAATTGCCCAGCTATTTGGGCTCGGTGATCGCGCCGGGGGGCTGCTGGTTAGCGGCGGCAGTCTGGCGAATTTGCAGGCGCTGACGGTAGCCCGCAATGTACAGCTTGGCTGTGCCCAGACAGGACTGGTTGACCAAACTCAACCGCCAGTTTTTTTTGTCTCAGAGGTCGCTCACACTTCTATTCAGAAGGCTGCAATGCTGTTGGGATTGGGCACCGACGCGGCGATCGCGATTCCCACCAATGGCAACTCCCAGATGGAAATTGAGGCGCTAAGAACAGCGATCGCAACGGCTTATCAACAAGGGCAGCGTCCTTTTGCTGTGGTGGCCACAGCGGGCACCACAGTCACCGGCAATATCGATCCGCTGGCGCAACTGGCAGCGATCGCCCAGGCCGAGCATCTCTGGTTCCACGTGGATGCCGCCTATGGAGGCGCACTAATGTTTTCGGAAACCTATCGCGATCGTCTGCGGGGCATTGAACAGGCCGATTCCGTTACCTTTAATCCGCAAAAGTGGCTGTATGTTGCCAAGACCTGCGCCTCGGTGCTGTTTCGTGACCTGAGCCACCTGCAGCAAAGTTTTCAAGTAGCGGCTCCTTACATGAATGCGGCAGCGGACTGGATGAATTTGGGGGAAATCTCTGTGCAGGGCACCCGCCACGCCGACATTCTCAAGCTGTGGCTGTCGCTGCAGCATCTGGGCAAGCACGGATACAGCGAACTCATCGCGGCCAACTACGCCCTGACTGAAACCTTTGTCGCCGCCGTACAAGCTCGCCCCTTTCTGGAATTGGCCAGCTCACCCGAAATGAATCTAGTGTGCTTTCGCGGCTGTCCGTCGTGGCTATCCGGCGACCAGTGGGACCCCTGGAACCGCGACCTGCAGGCCTACTTGTTAAAGCAAGCAAAGGCGTTTCTCTCGCTGCCGCGCTATCGGGGTCAAAACTGGCTGAAGGCGGTGCTGCTCAATCCTTACACGACGGCGGCAGACATACAGCAAATATTTGCCGTCATTGATGCATTCGCCCAAGAATCAAAAACTTAAGGCGATTTCTAGGAATGAACATGCTGCAACCTAAACGGAACTGATCGCCATCAATTTCTATTCATCAAAAGCGCGGCGGGAAAAGCGACTAGCAGCGTCCAACCGCCTAACACCAAGATGACCCTTGGCAAAAGACTGATGACCTCGCCAATAGTCAGCGGTGAGACCGTTGTTTGCAGCCCTAGCATTACTCCCCAAGACACAATGGCCGCAACCACAGCCAAGACAACGCCATAGAGCCACTGTCGTCGGTAGAAAAAGACTAGCGTCGGCACTGCCAATAGGGCTATGGGCAAGGAAAACACAATCACCGACGATAAATTAGATGGCAAAAGTGCATTGACCAAACTGCCAACATTGGCATCGGTTGACACAACGACCGCCGCCGCCACGAAGGCGAGTAAATAAAACCAGGCAAATCCCAAAATATGTCGGATACGCAAGATGTTCATAGGGCTTTGTGAAGAGATTCTGTCTGTTTGAGGGGCTGTCATCTAAGGGGCTGCCATCATTTAGTGGTCAAGCTCTAATGCTGAAAGCGGTTCAGCCCCTAGCTAAGTTTCAGAAGCGGGCGCGGCAATGCTTATACCGCCGGCATTCTGGCTTTAATTGATGACGCGCTCTAGATATTTAAGGCTTTGACAGCGGCGGGGCAGCCCCTTAGTTGATGAAATTGGGATGGGCGCGATCATGCCTATCCCGCAAGGTTTCTAGCATTAATTGATGACGCACCCCAGGTCAATTTTGTGTCAGACCCAACGCCTTCACATCCTCCAACTGGGTGCAAAGAAGGATCGGTCTTGCTTGCGGGCAAGATCCGGCTCTAAACGCTTATCAACCCCGCCCTAATCATCCCTTAAGGACGAGGTTGTTGGGCGATAATTAACGGAATTGTTGTAGCAACATCTATCTGCAAACCGCCTCGCCCCAGCACGTTTTTCAAACACTCGTAAACCCTGCCACTCTCACAGACACCGCTCTAGCGCGGCGATTTGCAGCACAATGTCGTCGATGATGGAGCGAGCGACGCTGCCACGGGCGTTGATGTTATTGATAAAAACGCCGAAGGCAACGGGTTCGTAGTTGGGCGGTTCCAGATAACCCGCAAGGGCAAAGTTGCGGCTAATTGCTCCTGACTTACCGTAGAGGCGACCTTCGACAGGAGTCTCTCGCCAGCGATTCCGCAGGGTGCCGCTGACGCCCGCTACTGCTAAGGAATCGCGATAGACCTCAGCGTAGGGTGATCGCGCCATCCCCTGCAATACATCCACCATGGCCTCGGGGGTGATCAGGTTTTTGCGAGCCAGACCAGAGCCATCTACCATGACCAAGCCGCTAATATCGACGCCCAGAGTTTGGAGGGTTTCACGGGCGATCTCAGTGCCCGCATCCGTCGCATCCGCCGCCCCAACTTGCTGCCGCCCCAAGGTTTTGAGCAATGCTTCGGCATAGAGGTTGTTGCTGCTCTGATTAGTGGGCGTCAGCAGTTCCGCCAGGGAAGGGGACTCAATCGCCATCAGGAACTGCCAGTCGTAGCTTGTTGGCAGCGGCGACAGTTGCGTTTGCTGAACGTCCAGTCCCCGCTGCTGTAGCGTTCTTTGCAGCCGACTTAAAAAGGCTTGCCCTGGATTGGGTTCCGCAATGGAGGTCGTTTCGGGAGTGGAGCCAGCGACCAACTGGCCCCCCACGCGCAGCACAGGCTGCCCCAAATCACGGCCCACATTGATAAATTCCGGTGCCCCTGCAGCCACAGTTGTGCTGTTGTTTTCAATCGCCCAGTTGGCGCCCTGTTCCGGCTCGTCCCATACCACCTGCAAGGGTTCCCCAACGCCCTGCGGTGCCAGACTCAGACCAATTTCATTCTCATGGAAGATCAGTGCATTGACCGGCGCACCGTAGCCTGCTTGCACATCTTCCCATTCCCAGTTGGGGTTTACGGCGGCCCCCGGAAAGGCCGACTCGTCGCCATACAAAGCAGCAATCGGGTCTAGGTTGCGCAGCACCAGGTGATCCGCGATCGCCTCCAAATCGGCTTGATCAAAACTTGGGTCGCCGCCCCCCACAATGGCGAGCAGCGTGCGCCCGTCAGCCGCAGTCGCCCCCAGCACTGAGGTTTGCAGCGTGTGCTCTGGTTCTAATTCAGTCAGCACGGCAGCAGTCGTCAGAAGCTTCAGGGTCGAAGCAGGGACGAAGAAGCGATCGCCCTCGCGATTCAGGATTTCCTCACCGGTCAGCGTTTCCACCTGTACGCCGAGACGAGCTCCCGCGAGCTCTGGCTGATTAGCAACGGTGGCGATCGCACCAGGCAAATCCGCTGGACACAGCGCCATCACTGGTATTGGCAGGGCGACTGTCGTCACTGCTGCACTGCCCAATATTCCGACTTTTGCCCAACAGAACCGACGCAGTTGTATTCGGCTTTGGCCTCCGAATCCCCAATTCTGGAAAAGTCGGCTGCAGCGTCTTCCAGAATTGGGAAAAGTAAAAGGATGATGTGTAAGTCTTAACCCGTGCAGCGGCATGCTTAACCTCCCGATGCCCTAGCTGTGACATTTATGCGGCTTAGCGACGGTTGCCCCATTCTCCAAAACACTTTGGCTGAACCCGCCGCGGCCCCAAAGAAATGATCAATTCGATAAGTTAAACTGCTCTACAGCCTAAACTGCTTGTTTCGTTCAACCCTATGGTGCTCAAAGCCTTACTGCTAGACTTTAACGGCATTGTGATTAAAGATACCGGTCTTAAGGGACGTCTCATTGATGAGATTCTGATTTCCGAAAACCTGCGTCCTAACCCCGAGGAATATTTTGAGATGTGCACGGAACGGGGCGATCGCAGCTGTCTAGAGCGTCTGCTAACCCGCCGCGGTCGAGTCACCACCACCGACTTTTTGAATAACCTGTTGAGCAAGCTGACCCAATCTTATTTAGAGCAGCTTTCGGCAATCCCCAAGCTACCGCTATATTCTGGGCTCGAAGATTTGCTCTACAAGGCAAAGGTGGCGGCTTTGCCGGTAGCGCTAGCAACTTCTGCGGCTCAGTCAGAAGTTGAATGGGTCTTAGACAAGGCCAAACTGGCGGACAAATTCGCCGTTAAAGTGACGGCGGAGGATTTAGCAGTAGAGGAAGAAAAGCCTTCACCCCGCAGCTACGAAATTGCGATCGCCCGCCTCAACGAGCAATTCCCTGACTTGGCTTTAAAGCCGCAAAATTGTTTGGCTGTAGAAGCCTGGTATCCCGGCATCACCGCCGCCAAGCAGAGCGGCATCCCCGTCGTCGGCGTGGCCCACTGCCATCCTTATCGCATGATTCAGCGACGCGCCAACTGGGTCGTCGATTACCTCAACGAAATCGACTTTGACTGGATCGGCAGCGCCTATCAGCCGTCCTCAGCGGCGTGACTTTTTGAAGAGGCAGGGTAGGAAGGTATAAGAACGGCGGCGTGAGTGAAGTCAGTGGATTGGATGAGGTAGCGGGGTGTGGAGGTGGCTGAGTATTTGGGTGGGTTGAGTAGGTGAGGAAGATGAGGTGGATGAATGATGGCGTATAGATTGGCTAGGTGGCTAACAGAGCTATAGAGCGGGTATCTTGCCCCTGAGCAAGACCTGTATTTGCTTACACTCTACTGAGTCACGAGAGTGTTCTGATTTTTGTGTAAGCAGATTTGGGTTCAAACTTTGAAGCGTTCTGGGAACAGAATAGCAAAGTGTGACAGGGCAGCCCTCCAGTTTTTGATCGGTCGATTCCACCGCTTTGAGATATTGGCCATTGCCA
>JBCCNE010000401.1:0-4876 GCA_039026015.1 Cyanobacteria bacterium P01_C01_bin.70
CGATCGTGATTACGCTCTGCCCGACGATGTCAAACAGCTGGCCCCTTATGTCCTAGCTCATCGCCTGATTCCCGCTGGCGGGCACCAAGGAACGACCCTGATCCACACCTTGATCGACACCGTGCCGGTGCCCTAAACCATCGCAAAGTATAGGATTTCAGCGATCAATATGGGTTTCATGACGGTTTGATTACCTGCCATTAATCTCACGTCCGTAGAATTCGTCACCGAAAGGCTGTCGGTGGCTTCAGGATGGGCTGTTTTGTGGACTCGATCGCCTCAGATGAGATTGGGGGTGATCGCGGCTCAGCCAGGGCCATCGCGCACCTGTTATCTACATACTTTGTCGAGAGAGAAAATAGAACATCATGAGCCTTAGGCAAGGATTGCCAGCCGCCGCTAGCACCTTCCCGTTTGAGCCGGTTAAAGCCCCCTGCCCCCCTACAGGGCATGGCCCAGGCTAAGGGCGCTTGGGAGCACACCTTCTCCGAGGCCGATCACCGCATTACTGGCCTCTCGGGGTTAGAAGATGGCAAGCTAAGGGGCCTGCCGTGGCGGTCTTTCAGAAAGCTTTCGGACAGGGCTATATCGACGATTTGAGTCGGCAAATCATCGGTACTTTCAACAACTGTGCTGGCGGCACCATCCCTTGGGGCACCTTGCTTAGCGCCGAAGAAAATTTCCAAAACTACGTGCCTGAAGCCGTGTTTGCCAATGATACTTTGATGCCCACCGCAGAGAAGCCCTTTATCGTCAAAACGGACGATCTTGACGGTCCGGGAGGCGCGTTTGGCTATGCAAGTAACAAGTATGGCTGAATAGTGGAAGTCGCTCCGGCGAATGCTAGCGAATATGGTGTGAAGCACCTGGTTGGGGCGATTCCGTCACGAAGCGGTGGCGGTGCGGGCCGTCGCCAATCGGAAGCTGGCGGTGTATTCGGGATGCGATCGCCGGGGCGGTCTCCTTTACAAGTTCGTCAGCGCCAGCATCGTTGCCGACCCTGCGAGCAAGGCCAACTCTGAGCTAATGACCGATGGCATGCTGCATGCCGCCAAATTCAACCCCGGCAGCAGCGGCGAGTAGATTGCCCTCGAAGTCAGCATGCTGGTGAATCCTGATAGGCCCAGCGCTGTTGCGGCGGCATGATTACTATGCCGTTGCGTTCCAAAGGCGGCATTTAAAGTCGAATCCGTGCCGACATGCAGGCATTGGCTCAGCAACATATAGCGGCATGCAGGCTAGTCAAGCACAGGGGGATTCTACACACAAAGGCATCGAAGCTTGAGAGTGTACTTAACCAAAGTGAACACCGCTATAGTGTTTTAGAGTGCTTTGGTCTGGAGAGCGAATTTCAATTAACCATTCGGGCGGCCCTCGTAGGGGGCCGTCATCGTTGCCAATCCGTTGACTAAGGAATGAGGATTTAATAATTTCTAAGATTAGATGGATTGAGGCCGTGCAACGTAGTTCCATTGCGGTACATACCGCTCTTCTGTCACTTTAGTAAAAGGAAAATTGAACCCTGTATGTCCTCATTCCAGGGAATCCATAACGCTGCCATTTCAGTAATGGGATTTGGGGCTTCCAGATTATCTCTCCCCAGAGTGATTAAAGAGGGATACCTTGATGTTTCAACCCGCTCATTCACCCGAATGTAACCCGATTGAGCAAGTCTGGCAGTATCTCAAAAAGCGGTTGCGCTGGCGCTGTCTCAAGACCTTAGACGAACTGCGACAACCCATCAAAGAGCAGTTTCAAGCTTTGAGCACCGAGACGATCGCCCCCATTACTGGCAGGAAATCCATTCTAGAAGCCCTATCTGTAGCCGGAATCTAGAGAACTGGTATTAACCGTGCAGACTTTGAAATTGGTTTGGGTAAGGGGTTGGAGGTATTCTGTAAAGAATAATGAACTCAAGTCTGCGCCATCAGCTTGCCCCGTTTTTCCCGGAGCAGCCTGGCAAGACTGGGCAGATGAGTAATGCTCAGCTCGTGTGGGTTTTCAAGCCTTCAAATAAGACTGGTTAGCGATCGCAACATGTTTTGAGGCTGCAGGGCATCTTCAGCGGCGGTCGGCTCATAGCCACAGTGCACCATACAGTCAGCACATTTCGGATTGCCGCTTTTGTAACCATACTGATCCCAGTCGGTGTTGTCTAGGAGCTCCTGAAAGGTTTGATAGTGACCCTCGTTCAGGAGATAGCAGGGCTTTTGCCACCCCAAAACGCTATAGCTGGGGCTGCCCCAAGGGGTGCAGTCATAGTCTTTTTGTCCCGTCAGGAAATCTAGGAACAGGGGATTGTGGTTGAACTCCCAGGCTTTTTTACCCGCCGTAAACGGAGCCAGAATTTCCCGGAAGAGAGCTTTTGTGCGCTCACGCTGTAAGAAGTGGTTTTGGTCGGGAGCCCATTCGTAACTGTAGCCAGGGGAGACCATCATGCCGTCCACTTTAAGAAGTGTCAGGTAATCAAAAAGCTCCTGGATTTGGTGTGGGTCAGTGCCCTCAAATACCGTCGTATTTGTCGTCACGCGGAATCCTTGGGCTTTGGCGGCTCGAATCGCACTGATGGCAATATCAAACACCCCAGAGCGGTCAACACAGTCATCATGCAGCTCCTTCATGCCGTCGAGATGGACACTGAAGGAGAAGTACGAAGACGGAGTGAATTTGTGTAGGCTCCTCTCTAGCAACAGGCCATTGGTGCAGAGGTAGACAAACTTCTTGCGGTCAACAAGTCCCTGCACGATTTCGTCAATTTGCGGGTGCAACAAGGGTTCTCCACCTGGAATGGAAACCACAGGAGCACCACATTCTTGCACCGCCGCAAAGCATTCTTCGGGGGAAAGGTTCTGTTTCAAGATCTCTTTAGGATGTTGAATCTTGCCACAACCAGAACACGCCAAGTTACACCGGAAGAGTGGTTCAAGCATCAACACCAGAGGATATTGCTTGCGTCCTCTGAGGCGCTGGGTGACTAAATATTGACCCACCATTAGGGCCTGCTGCAGATGAATTGCCATGTCTATCCACTCCTCAGTTGTAAACAGGCTCGTTCGAACCCTGACTCAATATCAATCACCGTAATTCATTTTGGAAAGAATGATGACTCGCAATCGGCAGAAACTGCTTTAAAAAGTTGGGATCCGTCCATAGCATTTGCCGAAAAGCGATGACTCAAAGCTCAGTACGTGACCAAAAGCTTGAAAAGCAGGTGCGGCAGGGCTACATCAGAACTGCCAAAATCTCCAAGAATCTTCACGATTGACTATGGCGAACTCAAAGAGACGCTCTAAGGTCATCTCAACTGGCATCGGCACTTTGCTGGTGGATGAAAATCGGATTCTGTCTACATCAGCGGCGATCGATTGCCATCAAACAACATGGACATAGGGCTAAGAGTCTCTCCGTTTAGGGTTTGACTATCGGCGCCACCTCCTCCCTAAATCCTTCTCCCCTCTATGAAAATGATTTATAAAGACAATTTCCGTCATACCTTGCATCTTTTGTCCTGTACTTTATGACTCAAGGTAGTTTATTGTCGCCAGCAGGCAGGTAATCCGAGGTTACCCCTAAGTTTGAATAGTCTCAGCTACCATTTATCTGGATTAATCCATCGTTAATGTCTGTCAGAAAAAATCCAGCCAATATGTTAGAACATCCGTTCAATGTGAGGAGTTTGACTGATGCCTTTGATGAACGCTACACCTTCGGTAAAATCTGCGCTGGACTTACTCAAGGAGACGAGCCGAACATTCTACATTCCCATCAGTTTGTTGCCCGCTAAGCTCCAGGCGGCAGTGGCTTCGGCTTACCTCTGCATGAGAGCGATCGACCAGATTGAAGACCATCCAACCCTCGACCTCAGCTCGAAGGCTCAACTACTGCGCCAAATCAGTCTCAACCTACAGGCGGGCACGGAGTCCTCTCAGGTGAGTGATTTTGCTAAAGAATTGGATGAGTATGCTGCTCAGCTAGAAGAAGTCACGCTGCGGATCGGCGAGTGGGCCTTGTTAGCTCCCCCCACGATCGCTCCTCGCATTTGGGACGCCACTGCGGCGATGGCCGATCGCATGGCTTACTGGGCCGACCGCAACTGGGCCATTGCCACCGAAGCCGATTTGGACCGCTACACCTTCAGCGTTGCTGGCGCCGTAGGGCTGATGCTCTCAGACCTGTGGGCCTGGTATGACGGCACCGAGACGAGCCGCACAGACGCGATCGGCTTTGGGCGGGGACTGCAGGCCGTGAATATTCTCCGCAATCACTTGGAAGATAAAGAGCGCGGCGTCGACTTTTTTCCCGATGGGTGGACGGCCGATGATATGCAGCGCTACGCTCGTCGCAATCTTAAAATGGCGGATGCCTATACTCAGGCATTGCCGAAAGGCCCGGCCCGGCTGTTTTGTCGTATTCCGTTGGCCCTAGCTCACGCGACGGTCGATGTCTTATCTCAAGGGCACGAAAAGCTGACTCGGGAAGATGTGATGGGGATTGTGGCCCCGCTCACTCAAATTGACAGCTAGGGCGATCGCCTCGCCCCCATCGGGCGTTGCTGATAGAGGCGAGGCATAAATTTCCGTAGACTAATCGATGTCTGGATTACAGATATGGATTTCATCCCAAAGTTAAGCAGCGCCCCCAGTCGGAAAGGATATTGCAGCAAGAGTAGTCTGTTTGCTTTCCTTTCCAGTTTTCGGGTTTTACTCTGATATGTATTGCTCAGCATCCCTCATTCATGAAGATTCTGGATTTTCTCGAACAGCGTCAGCGAGACAATTTTGCGCTGCATGAACAATACCTAAATCCCCAAATGGTCAAAGTCTTGAAGACCATCGGCTTTGATCGCCATTATGTCAAAGCGATGGGGCCTTACTTA
>JBCCNE010000402.1:0-4874 GCA_039026015.1 Cyanobacteria bacterium P01_C01_bin.70
CAGTTGTATTTCAATCTAAACGTTCCTGAATCAATCGGGATGCTGGGCGATCGCCCCTACGAATTTCTGATCACTTCAGAAACCGCACAGATGCCAATAAGATTGCGTTGGTGCTTTACATTGGCGATAAAGAGCGTCAGCGTCAGCTCAAAATCTTCACTGAAAAATATTGACAAACTGAACTTTTTCGTAGCATATTGATACGTTTTCGGGATTTTTGAGCACAATAGCAGCAGTGGCAAGAGAAAACGTCGTATGGCGTGGGTACTATAAACCGGCGAGGATGCCAAATTAGGGGCAACTATATCCATGGGCCAATTGGACAATGCACCGAGTAAACCCAATGATGAGGGCAAGGCAGCCCGTGAGGCGCTGCGCAAGGTGTCCCAAGACTTGAGAGCACTACGAGATGAGTTCTCAGGCCAGTTGAATCAAGACATTACTCGGTTACAGGGGACAAAACACCGTCTACTAAACGACATCGAGATTTTAGAAGAGGAGTATCAGTCGCTCCGAGGCAACGTTGATGCCCTTAAAGAGCAGCAAACCGCCGAATTGAGCCGCCAGCAATTGGCGCAGCAACAGCTCTGGGCTAAAAAGCTAGCGCAGGCTTTAGCGACTCATCTGCAGGGCAGACTGACCCAGGATATCTATAGTGGTGCTTCCCTTGGTGGAGCGACAGCTGCTGATGGTTCCCTGCAAAACGCTTATCAGTTGTTGTCATCACTGGATGCGAGTTTGAATGACACCCTGCATTCGCTACAGCAAGATCTCAATAGCTACCAAAGCTCGCTGTCTCAGCAAATTAGCCGTATGCACAGCATGGAGCAACAGGGAGAAGCCATTTTGGAGGCGCTGGTTAGCCGTCTGAGTTTACAGCTACAGACTCAGGTGGCGCGCCCGCAGTCCGTAGCGGCGATCGCCAACGGCAATGGCGTCAGCAATGGTCAATCGCTGTATAGCCATCGACAGGTACCGCTAAATCCCTCTGCTGGCAACAATCTGCCGGGTTCTACTTCCTTACCCTACCATCAGGCACCCGCACCGACTCAGACGCCTACTGGCGGGGTGGCGGCTAAGGCCAAAGTCGGTCGCTCAGAGCCGGCAGCGGCCAAGACCAACAGCCCCGCTTCAGCTTTTCAAACTGGCTTGCTGCTGATCGTTCTATCTACCCTGGCGCTATCTTTTCACAATGTCATGGTGGGCCTCATTGGCTATGGCGGCGATGTTTTTGGGCGACTCCCCATTCAAGGCATTTTTCCGCTGAATATCCCTAATTCGCTGATGCTGTTGTGGATCAGGATGGTGGTGGTATTGCCTTTGATCGCAATTGTCGCTGGCAAAATTTATCCTAAGGTCTGGGCTGACATCCGTAGATTTTTAGGACAACAGGATAAGCGCCCGCTGCTGCCGGTCGTCGCTAGTGGTGGTTTCCTGTTTATGTCGCAGGTGCTTATTTACAAGGCGATTTCTGATATTGGGCCAGGGGTGGCGGTGACGCTGCTGTTTATGTATCCGCTGATTGCGGTGCCACTGGCTTGGTTTTTGTTTGGCGATCGCCCGTCCCCGCTCCGGGGACTGGTCATGTTTACCATTACCATTGGCATCGTCTTTACCGCTTTGCCGCGCATCAACGCTGACCTGTCTAATTTTTCTGTGGGCGCAGTTTCACCCTGGGGCGTGGTGGCTGGCTTGCTATCGAGTGCGGCTTTTGCCATGTATTTAGTGTCGATGCAGATTAGCTTCCGCAAGCTGCATCCGGTGCCGGTAACTCTGGTACAGTTCACCACTATCTTTGTGTTAACGAGTCTGATTTTGATCGGCGGCTCTTTCTTCGGATTGGAAACCGGAGAGCCCAGCAGCTATCCCAAACTCTATTTAGCCGGAATTTTGCTGGGTGTCTTGACCCTGTTGGGTTACTTATTCAATAACTTTGGTGTGCGCCTGATGGGCGCTGCTCAAGCATCCATTGTGGCTTCTAGTGGCCCGGTGTTGACGGCAATTTTGGCTTACCTGATCACTCCCGGCCCGAAGTCGGCGCTGCAGTTTATTCAGTGGATTGGGGTGATTTTAGTGACGCTGGGTGTCCTAGCGTTAAGTCTAGAACGGTTGGGCAAAAAGCCGAAAGCACCGAAGAAAGTAAAAGCATAGATGCCAAGTTCATGGTGGCTAGCTTAGGCCGTAGAGTTTCAGCACTTTAAACTGTCGCGATCGCGCGATACCGGGCCGTAGACTAAGCGATTCTGAACTCGGCTTTGGTTTATCCAAACTAAAAGGGCACTGGAGAGGTAATTTCAAGAATCTGGTTCGTCACCGGATGAGTCAGGCGGATGGCTTGGGCGTGGAGATGCAGGCGCGGCGCTAAGTCCCTAGAGCCATCGTCATCACCATACAGGGTATCCCCTAGGATGGGGGAGTTGAGGCCCTGGGGATGGGCCGCATGTACTCGCAGTTGATGGGTACGACCCGTGTGGGGAATAAAGCGGAGACGAGGGCGATCGCCTGCTGCCAGCACCTCATATGCCGTCTGACTGGGCTTGCCGCGTTGATAATGAACGCACGTTTTGGGGCGATCGCTAGGGTCGCGCCAAAGGGGTAACTTGATCAGGCCCTGGGAGGCGGCAATTGCTTGAGTGAGTAACGCCTCATAGGTTTTTTGCACCTGCCGTTGAGCGAATTGTTCGTGCAGACAGCGGTGAGCTGCGGCTGTTTTCGCCACCATTAGAATGCCGGAAGTTCCCTTATCAAGCCGATGCGCCGCCTTCAGATATGCCGCATGGGGGCGCTGTCCTTGCAGCCGACTGACGACACTGTCCTGCAGATTGCTCGTGCGTCCGGGCACAGACAGCAGCCCTGAGGGCTTATCGATCACCAGTAATGCTTCATCTTCATACAGCACGGGCAGCGATGATGGCGGCATTTGCTCAGCCGACGTTGATGCCGACAGGCCAGAGAGCAAAAAGCCCATAATCGGCTGACAGCGTTCCTCACAGGCTCCATAAAACCGGCCAGGATGCCTGTCTTTAATCGCGGGGCCCCACCAGAATTCCGCCAAGGCCAACGGCGTAAACTGATGCGTTGCAGCGTAGTGTAGCAGCTTGGGAGCAGCACAATCGCCAGTCCCAGTGGGTAAGCCGGTTGGCCACAGACTGTGTAAGGCGGCTGTCTCACCGGCAAAATTGGTGAGGGCATAGGCTGCATGAATTTGCGTCTGCAGCTGGCGTGACCGGGCTTGGCGCTGACATTTAAGGGCGGTAATTTGGGCGTCTGCCTTGGTCACCGCCTGCCGCAGGGAGAATAGCGCTTGATCGCGCTGCCGCTTGAGACGGCGACGATCACCCCCCTCCTGTTGACTTTGGCGAGTCAGCGTATCTAGCGCCTGCTGCAAATCATCGCCGGCCAGGGTCGCGGTGTATTGTTGACGCTGGCGATCGCGCTCCTGTTTGCGCTGGCGATGCTGCGCTGCCATGGCGTTGAGCTGCTCTTGAAAGGCTTGTTCTTGCGCTGCTAACAGGGCTCGCTCAGGCATTTGCTGGAGCGCTATCAGTGCCTGCTTCATTTGCTCAAGCTGTCGCAGCGTCTGCATTTCCAGCAGTGAGACTTGGGCTCGTCCCGGTATCGGTGGCACCCAGCCCGCCACGTCACTCTGGCCATTCAGCAGTCCCGAAAAGGCTTTTAGAACAACTTGCTGGCCAGTTGTCGTGACGGCTAGCAACACGCCGTACATTTTGCCTTCCTGCTGATAGCAGTCGTCTGCGGCAAGCTGCTGCATCAGCCCCCGGGCGATTGCTTCGGCCGCTTTTGTGCGCGGGAGCCGCCAGCGCTGCCGAGTCCGGGGACAGTCGCCTTCATACCAATAGTCTGGAGCAGTGGCGGTGCTGGAGCAATCGCCCTCTATAAAGTCGGCTACGGCATGCAGTAAATCCATCGCTGACTACAGCACATTTGCTTGGTAATGGGCAAACAGCGAAACATCGCCTTTAGTCACGGTAATCACCGTTTTGACTCCACCCCGCCGGGTAAAGTCGCCGATTACTCGCAGCCCAACTGGTACGAGTTCTTGCCAGAGGCGATCAGCGATTGCATTGGTGACGCTTTCGTGGCTAATTCGCTGATTTCGAAACGAATTTATGTACAGCTTGAAAGCTTTAAGCTCCACGACCCAGTCACGGGGCTGATAATCCACCACGATGGTGCCAAAATCTGGGTAGCCTGATCGAGGACACAAAGCCGTAAATTCGGGATGCTCTAGATGAATGGTGTAAGCGTTATCGGTCGGGTTCGGCCATTTTTCTAGAGGATTGGTCGCTGCTTGGGCAATTTCGCGATCGCCATACTGCTGATCCGGCGCGATCGCCGCTGCATTAGCAGAACTTTGACCCATAGATTGAGAAGACGTCATATAAAAAATCTCTATAGCCGTCATCGGCTAAAAAGTGAAGATTGAATTGCGACACAGCTCAGCACATTAAACCTACGAGCATCTGCCGGAGCTAGCACACGTTAGAGTAGGCCATCTAAAAAATCATTCTGGCCGGGCTGCGACTAAACGGACTTTTGCCTTGCGAGCGGAATCGCCTTTTCTGAAGTTTGGGCAAATAATTTAGCTGGAAAACTCTGACTCTAACTATCCTACAGGCGCTACGAGTATTTCAGGCAGTCTATCCGTAACCGATTGATCAAGCTCCCGAAGGCGAGCTTATTGACTGCTTTCTTCAAGCTGTGCCAGCACGCGATCGCGAAATTCAGGGTCGGTGTTGGCTAATCCTAAAAGCTGGAAATAGTCTTGCTGGGACAAGCCTGCCGCCTGAATCAAGTCAAACGCCTCGGTTTCAATCGCCCGCTGTAGCTGCAAGGATTCGGCCTCCGTTTGG
>JBCCNE010000403.1:0-4844 GCA_039026015.1 Cyanobacteria bacterium P01_C01_bin.70
CTTAGCTAAACTTGTTGAAAAAAACGACCACACTGTTTGTCTCTGGTCACGGCGCAGTAAGCTGTCGATGGCCGAGGCGGTTCAAGACTCCCACGTGATTTTGTCAGCGGTGTCGATGAAGGGGGTGCCCGCGATCGCCGCCCAGCTCGAAGACCTCAATATCCCCCCGGAAACGATTTTGGTCACCGCCACCAAAGGCCTCGACCCGGAAACGACTCGCACTCCCTCCCAAATTCTCCAGGATACGTTTCCCAAAAATCCCGTTGTAGTGCTGTCTGGCCCCAACCTGTCGAAAGAAATTGAGCAAGGACTACCCGCCGCCACCGTTGCCGCCAGCGCCCATCCTGAGGCCGCCGAAGCCGTGCAGTATTTGTTTTCTTCGGATACTTTCCGGGTTTACAGCAGTCCAGATCCCCTTGGGGCAGAGCTAGGCGGCACCCTGAAAAACGTCGTAGCGATCGCTGTCGGCATCTGTGAAGGATTAGAACTGGGCTCGAATGCGCGCTCGGCCCTGATGACTCGAGCCCTGCCAGAAATGATTCGCATCGGCACTCACCTGGGCGGACAACCCGATACGTTTGTGGGGCTGTCGGGCCTGGGTGATATGCTGGCCACTTGCACCAGCGTCCTTAGCCGCAACTATCGCGTGGGCTACGGACTGGCCCAAGGCAAATCGCTGGGACAAATTCTCGAAGAAATTGGCAGCACGGCAGAAGGGGTCAACACCACTAACGTGCTAATTCAAATCGCTAACCGCGAGGGCATTCCAGCGCCGATTTCGCGCCAGGTTTATCGTTTGCTCAACGGTAAAATCACTCCGCAAGAAGCCGTCGAAGCCTTAATGGAAAGAGACCTCAAAGCCGAAGCCTGCCTGCTAACTTAGGGGCTGTCATCATTTAACGCTCGAATCCTTATGCTGAAAGCATTTCAGCCCCTAGCGGGTTTTGCAGAGCGGGCGCGATAATGCCTATGCAGCAAGCATTCTGGATTTAATTGATGATGCGCCCTAGCGGCGATCGCCGCTGTTCAAGTCGTCTGGCTGAGCGGCCCGCATCGTTCAAGATTGCCCATCTAAAGTCGCCCATCAGGGCCATTGCTCGTCAGGTTTTGCTAACACTGTTCCCATGACGGCGGGAACGATTCTTTGACCTTTTCGTCTGAGGCAACATCCTCGTCTGAGGGAAAAATTATTGTCGATTGGTGGGGCGTTTTCTGTCGTTTGGCACAGAATGCGATCACAACAGTTGGCATCTTCCCCTAAGATTAGAGGCTAAGTGTGTGTGAGTTGTTTCACAAAATAAAATGCGACTTTTAATTTCTACTTTGGGTCTTTCTACTCTATTGTCAACTGGCACGATGGCCGCGCCGCAGCCGTCCACAACGGCGATGGAGACGCCTCCAGCGACTTCCCCATTCCTGCTCGCCCAGGCCAACGAAGGCGACGAAAATTCCCTAACGCTGCTGCGATTTGAGACTCAGCATTACTTGGTGCGAGTTTATCGCAAAGCTGGTCTGACCTACCTCAATGTCTACAACAAAGAGACCGGTTTTACTGATCAAAATGGCGTGTTGGCCTATCTTATTGAGCCTGAGGACGAAGATGATCCCTGGCGTGTTTATGCCAACCAGCAAGGGGATTTAGAATATCGGGCAATGGTCAACTCGGAAGGGGATACGGCCCTCGAAATTCGCCTGCCTGACGGCCCGCCTGCGCAGCCGGAATATGGCTATGATGAGGTTTACAGCTTTCCACATATCTTTTTGGGAGAAGGTCTTGCAGCGACTTTAAGTACCCTTGAAGAATCGGGCTGGAGCGTCGAATCCACCTCATCAGAAAGAGTGGAACTCACCCGCAATCAACTGGCCTTGGCGCTCAAATTTGATCCAGAGACGCAAGTCATCACCTATACTCAGCTCAGCGACAAGATCTAAAACCACTTCCGTGCAGAGAGTTATTGTCGATTCGGTTCAGATTGAGGCCGACCGGCTGGCCTTGACTGACGCTCAGCGACACTATCTGCGGCGAGTGTTGCGTCTCAAAGCGGGCGATCGCTTCTGGGCGCTTGATGGCCACGGCCAAATGTGGGAAGCGACCTTACAGGCCGGTGGTGAGACTGCCTCGCTTAGGGCAACTATCCCAGTCGCCGATTCCCAACTGTCAAGCAAACCAAAAATCACCTTGGCAGCCTGTTTACCCAAGCAGGGCTTCGATGAAGTTGTGCGGCAGGTTACGGAACTCGGCGTCGATGAAATTGTTCCCATCTTGAGCGAGCGCACGCTCCTCAAACCCAGTGCCCACAAGCTGGAGCGCTGGCGACGCATTGTCATCGAAGCTGGGGAACAATCAGAACGATTTGCTGTCCCTATAATAAGAGAGCCACTAGTTTGGGCTAGCTGGCTGACGCGACAGTCTCAGGATTTCCGGCTAATTTGTGTTGCCCGACAGCCTGCACCTTCCTTGCTGTCACTTTGTCTTTCGTCTCAGTTCTCTGCCATCGAGGTCGCTATTGGGCCTGAAGGGGGATGGACCGAGAAGGAAGTGACTAATGCGATCGTCCACGGATATCAGCCCGTAACGCTCGGATCCTCCATTTTGCGAGCGGTTACGGCTCCTGTTGTCGCATTAGGGCTGCTACAAGCCGGGATTGAGTTCGTTACTATTAATCAATCCACTGACGCGCCTCTATGAATATTCTCAAAACTGCCGAACCGAGTACTGAAAATTGTTTAGCCGGTTTCCATGCTCTGTCAGACCCGTTGCGGGCTAGTGTCATTGAGCGACTGCGCAATCAGGAAATGTGTGTCTGCGATCTGTGCGAAGACTTGAATGTCAGCCAATCGAAATTGTCATTTCATCTGCGGGTGCTTAAGGATGCGGGCTTAGTCAAGGCTCGCCCCCAGGGGCGTTGGACTTACTACAGTCTCGATTTAGCCCAATTTGTTGCCCTAGAGCAGTATCTGGCTGACTATCGCCGTCACAGTCCGATTATTCCTGCTCGTCCTTGCGATTAAGTTGTCTGGGTCAACAGCATTTTCGTCCTGCATAACTGTCTCAATTAAGGGGCAGTTTTTAGCTGGCGAAATGATTCGGAATATATTGTAGAGTGCAAACTTTAGAGTGCGGAATTCGGAAACGCAACTGCTCATCCGTCCGCTTAACAGGCGCTCAGATAAGCGAAGCATGCGCGACTAGGGTCTTAGTAAATGCTAGGGCGCGTCATTAATTAAATCCAGAATGCTTGCTGCATCGGCATTACCGCGCCCGCTCTGCAAAACCTGCTAGGGGCTGAAATCCTTTTAGCATAAGGATTTCAGCGTCAAATGCTGACAGCCCCTAGCTTCTAGCCTTGAGCATGCTTCGCCTCGGCCTAGTCGCCTACTTCACCCACTCACGCACCGCAGGGTTTTTCGAGTAGTCGGCCAACGCCCTATCATCCATTACTCATAACCCATTGATCTAGCTCACCGACTCTACTCACGCTCATACCTATCCACTCCTATACTCATCCGTTCACCCACTCTGCCTTGCACACGTTCTCCCCAAGCCAGGATGAATGGGATAGTATATTCATCTGAAAAGCATTTTGACAGGATTAGCAGGCCATGAGTCGAGGGACGCTATTTGATAAGGTTTGGGATTTGCATACGGTCGGCATTCTACCTTCAGGGCAAACCCAGCTTTTCATTGGCCTGCATTTAATTCATGAAGTCACCAGCCCCCAGGCGTTTGCCATGCTGCGAGAACGGGGGCTGTCGGTCATGCTGCCTAATCGCACGATCGCCACGGTTGATCATATTGTTCCTACCGAAAGCCAGGCCCGACCTTTTGTCGATGTTTTGGCGGAGGAAATGATTTCTGCTTTGGAGCAAAATTGTCGCGAAAACAACATTACGTTTTTTAACATCGGCTCTGGCAACCAGGGCATCGTTCATGTGATCGCTCCCGAGCAAGGGCTGACTCAGCCGGGGATGACAATCGCCTGCGGTGACAGCCACACCTCGACTCATGGAGCCTTTGGCGCGATTTCTTTTGGCATTGGCACCAGCCAGGTACGCGATGTATTGGCCTCTCAAACCCTAGCCCTAGCTAAACTCAAAGTCCGGCGCATTGAGGTTAACGGTACGCTCTCCCCGGGAGTCTACGCTAAAGATGTGACGCTGCATATTATTCGGAAGTTAGGCGTCAAGGGTGGAGTCGGCTATGCCTACGAATATGCGGGCACCACTATTGAAGCCATGTCGATGGAAGAGCGCATGACTCTGTGCAACATGTCGATTGAGGGGGGCGCGCGCTGCGGCTACGTGAATCCTGACGACATTACTTACGACTATCTCAGAGGCCGCGAGTTTGCTCCCAGTGCCGCAGCGTGGGATGAAGCGGTGGCCTGGTGGAACCGCCTGCGCAGCGATGCGGCAGCCGAGTATGATGACGTGATCGTTATCAACGCGGCTGAGATTGCACCTACGGTCACCTGGGGTATTACTCCCGGTCAGGGCATCGGCGTGGATGAGTGCATCCCCAATTTGGAGGAGCTGCCAGAGGGCGATCGCCCCATTGCCGAAGAAGCCTATCGCTATATGAATCTCGAGCCCGGTGCGCCAATTCAGGGAACGCCAGTAGATGTCTGCTTTATTGGTAGCTGCACGAATGGTCGTCTGAGCGATTTAAGAGAGGCGGCCAAGGTCGTGCAGGGTAAAAAAGTTGCGCCTACAGTCAAAGCATTTGTTGTGCCGGGTTCTGAGCGGGTGAAGCAAGCCGCCGAAGCCGAAGGGCTCGACACCATCTTTGAAGCGGCCGGCCTGCAGTGGCGTGAGGCCGGCTGTTCGATGTGCCTCGCGATGAA
>JBCCNE010000404.1:0-4839 GCA_039026015.1 Cyanobacteria bacterium P01_C01_bin.70
ACTCCGCTAAAAAGCACGGCGGTCGCGACAATATTACTGTTGTAATCATCACCCTGCTCTTGGAAACTGCCAATGACACCACTGGCGTTGAAACGGGCTTCGTGGTGGAATGATGCGGCACTAGCGTCAACCTAGCGGGCTTTAGCTCCAGCGTTTTGCAATTGGCTCGACCCTACGGCCTGACTTTAGCCAAAGCAAAATTATTGGCGATACATGCAGAAACAGATGGATAATCAGTTTTCCAAAAGTCGCCAACAGGTTGAAATGCCAATGGTGACGCCTGCAAACACTCGTAAAGCTGCCCAAGTCTCCTGGTGGTACGCTCAAGCTTGCTATGTCCAGATTAAGTGTGACGATCAGTCCTGGCAGGGTAGTGGCCATAACTCTATAGAGTCACTTACTGCCGCTCGCCAGCAATTCGAACCAGAGGCTATCGGCTGTTATGCTACGGTACCAGCCTAAATGGGGCGGCATCGGGCATGAGTCGCGACTCTGACATGATGTATCAACTGATATGGGGTGACCCTCTCAAGAGGGCTCGAACCGAAAGCATCCATGATGTTTTTGATACCGGCTCGGGTGTGATTCCGGCAACCTATCGAGAGCAGCAGGTCTTTAAGCAGCGATAGCTGACGGATGTGAATCTGACCGTAAAGGCATTCCTTATGATGTGTTTGAATATCCTGTGGTGGCGGTTGACCGGCAGGGCAACTTGACTCGCTGTTGCTCAGAACAAAATTTGGTGATGACAGATGCGATCGCAGAGGTTGCTCTGGAGATGGTTTTTATTCCCGGTGGCGTTTTCTCTATGGGGACGGACAGGGCACAAGATGATCGCCCACGGGATCGCTATGACAACAATGAGCCGCCGCACGAAGTCCGTTTAGGAAAATCGTTTTGGCTGGGCAAATATCCCGTCACTAAAGCCTAATGGCTGGCGATCGCGACACTACCGCAAGTGCAGTATGAAATGCGGCCAGAACCCTATATGTCAGAACCCCACCTCAATTACGATTCCGAGAATCATCTGGTCAACGGCGTTTCCTGGTACGAGGCGATGGAATTTTGTAGTCGGCTTTCTGCCCATACGGGACGCCGATACCGCCTGCCCACAGAAGCCGAATGGGAATATGCCCGTAAAGCCGGAACTACCACGCTATTTAGTTTTGGTGAGTCGGTTTTACTGCAGCGATCGCAGCTACCTGATGAATTTATACCCTTGCTTACCAGTCCATCAGCCGAAGTGAACAATCAAATGTATTTGCTTAACTTCGATGGCCTGATGAAAGGGACAACCCCTTTAGGCAGCTACCCAGCCAATTCGCAGGGACTATACGACATGCATGGCAACGTCTGGGAGTGGTGCTTTGACGGTTGGCATCAGGACTACAGTACCAAACCTGAAACAGTCAAGCATGATGGTCATCAGCCCTGGCAAGATGCTTATTCCAGAGCCAGAAAAGAACTGAGACCGGTGCAAGGGGAAGCTGGTGGGCCTCTACCTATGAATGCTTATCGATGTCTCGACGGAAGGGATGCCTGGAGCAACCGCCCCACAGCGACTCTTATGGATTACGAGTGATTTGTGAGCAGCTGTAGGTTTAAGCAGCCATAATTTGAGCTGATACAGCAGAATACGGCATTCAGAATTAAGAGGCTGATTATTACATAAGGCTTTTAACGCTCGGAGCGGGTTTAACTAAACCGCAGCTCGCAATCATTGCTCATTTATTGAGTGACTCAAGCTAACTGAAGAGTGGTGGTAACAATTGCATGGTCGCTCAGCATTTTGCCCGTCGGTTCACAAGGATAGGCGGCCATGATGACTGCTGATTTTGCTGCTTCGGCGACTTGAAAACCGCGAGCCATCACATAGTCGATGTGAAAATTCCCGGGCTGAATTAGGCCGTTCTCAATCAGCTGATAGGTGCTGCGGGTAAGGTCGTTAGTTTCCTCAACTAAGAATCCGGCAGCTCGAAAGTGGTTGATGACGGGCGCGTTAGGCCGGGAGTTTAGGTCGCCACAGACGATGACGGACCGATCACCATAGTAAGTGGCGATCGCTGCCAAAATGAGCTGCCCTTCTTGAGCGCGCTTCTCGGTTTCCGTTTCGCCGCTTTCCAAATGAGTTGAGACAATCGTGATCGTTCGATCACCCAATTGAATATCGGCAAATAGCGCCAGGCGTCCACCGAGTCGATGCTCAAACGAGCCATACCATTTCTCAATGCCGGGGAGTCGCAGTAGGCTTGGCGACTGCAGAGGAAAGCGCGACAGAATCGCATTGCCGTGATAGCCGCGACTGTTGGTGCCGGCGACCTCAGCCTGTTCTTGCGGAGTGCCAAGGGAGAGCTGTAAAAACTCTACGCCGTAGACGTAGTTCATGCCCAAGGCCAAGGCTAGTTCGCGAGGGGTGTGCTCGTTTTGGGAGCGCGCCATGCCGTCATCCATCTCGCTGAGGCAGAGGATATCGACCCGCCGTAACCGAGGATGTTGCTGAAAGAGTTTGACCGCGTCTCGCCAGTGTCGCCCTCGCTCCAAATTCCAGGCAGCGACGTGCAAAGTATCGCTCGGTGATGCTTTTGCCGGCTGATTATCGAGCTCAATGTCGTTGATTTCAGGAATCAGCTGATTCAGCTCATGCCCGGATTTACCGTCAGGATTGTGGGCGAGCCAGTCGAGGCGATCGCAACCGATGGTTCGCAATCGCCGCACTGTATTGGTATACATCTCGATATGACCCGATGGGGAAGCAGATGTCGTCATCATTGCACTAGAGAAAACTCATCCTGCAAGATAGCGGATGCTGAATGCGATTGTCGTTGGCCAGCATCCGCCATGGTTCCTGTTGAGAATTAGTACAAACGTTGCTACCGTAGTACCACCTGAGTGGGGAAATGGGCATTGCAAGATGTGATGTGGGGATTGGTCGGGTTGGGATTGGGGGGCGCGATCGCCAGTCTCTGGTGGCAGACCCGCATGCAAACCGTGCGGGCAAGGGCGCAGGCCGAGATGGTGGCCGAGCGCGCCAGTACCTATGAGCGCTTGCAGCAGCAAGACCGACAGCTGCAAGAACTGCGAAACTTAGTGCAGGAGCGTGATCGCCGTCTGGAAGCGCTGCAGCTAAGCTGGCAACAGGAAGCGACACAGCGAGCCACTGCCACCGCCCAGCTGGAGCAGGTCACGCAATTGCAGCAGCAGTTGCAGGCGCGCGAGGCGCAATTGCTGCAGTTGCAGGGGCAGTATGTCACCGCGCGATCGCACCTAGCAGAATTGCAGGCTCGCCTGCAGCAAGCCCAGTCGCTCTCGCAAGAAAAACAGCTCTTACTCGATCAGTCTCAGCAGCGCTTGACCGATACGTTCAAAGCGCTTTCGGCAGAAGCGCTTCAGCAAAACTCTCGCTCGTTTATGCAGCTAGCAGAAACTCTGCTGGCGAAATTTCAGAGTCAGGCGCAGGGCGATTTGGGGCAGCGACAGGCAGCAATTGCGGCTCTGGTCAATCCCTTGCAAACGTCGCTGCAGCAAGTACGCTCCCATCTGCAGGACTTGGAGACGGCCCGCACCGCCGCCTACAGCACCCTGACCGAACAGGTAAAATCGCTCGCCGTGGCTCAGACCCAGCTTCAGGGGGAAACGGCAAATTTAGTTAAGGCGCTGCGATCTCCTACTGTACGAGGTCGCTGGGGCGAAATTCAGCTGCAGCGCGTAGTTGAAATTGCGGGCATGGTGGAATACTGCGACTTTTATCAGCAAGCATCAGTCGAGACAGAAACTGGTCGGCTGCGACCAGACATGGTGATCCAGCTGCCGAATCAGCGCTCCATCATTGTGGATTCCAAAGCGCCGCTGCAGGCTTATCTGGAAGCCTTGGAAGTCAGCGATGGAGCCCAGAAGCGCGATCGCCTGCAGCACCATGCCCGCCAGATTCGTACGCATCTGACCCAGTTGGGCAGCAAGAGCTACTGGGAGCAGTTTCCCACCGCCCCCGAATTTGTCGTTCTGTTTTTACCGGGGGAAACTTTTTTCAGTGCGGCCCTGGAGCAAGATCCCGGTTTAATTGAGTTTGGCGTCGAGCAGCGGGTCATTCTGGCCACCCCGACTACGCTGATTGCCTTACTTAAAGCTGTCGCCTACGGTTGGCGACAGGAAAAACTTGCCGAAAACGCCCAGCAAATCAGCGACTTGGGCAAAGAAATGTACGATCGCACCCACACGCTAATCACTCATATAGTGAAACTGCGGCGCGGTCTGGACAGCAGCGTCGATGCCTTCAACAAGGTTGTCGGGTCGTTGGAATCGCGAGTGCTGGTAACGGCTCGCAAGTTCAAAGATTTGGGAGCAGCCGCCGGCGAGGAACTCGCCCCCGTCGAAATGCTAGACAAGGTGCCGCGCACCTTTACCCATACCTTCCCGCCCGAATCAGGCGATGATGGAGAATCATCATGCTTTGAATGATGGACGCCACTTTTGGGAAAGTGAGAGACTAAAATGTGCGGCGATCTTCCCCAATTTCTCCTGTTGTTCCTGGATGGTGTCGGCCTTGGCCCGGCTACCGCCGCGAATCCCCTGGCTCAGCCTGCTCACATGCCGTTTTTGAGTCAACTGTTGGGCTGTGCCCTCACGGGATCACTGACTGTTGAACAGTCTCAGCTGCTCGCCAAGCCGATTGATGCCCGTCTCGGAATTCCCGGTCTTCCTCAGAGCGCTACTGGGCAAACCACTCTCTACACCGGCATCAACGCCGCCCAGTTTCGCGGATGTCATCAGTCAGGGTTTGCCAACGGTTCCTTACGCCAGCTAATTGAATTTCACAGTCTCTTTCAGCAAATTCTCGCCCTC
>JBCCNE010000405.1:0-4822 GCA_039026015.1 Cyanobacteria bacterium P01_C01_bin.70
CCAGACAAAATCGATGCCATTATTGAGCGGCTGACCACAGGCCAGGTAACCCATGATTATCCGATCGCAGTCGAAGAGGCCAAAAACTTAGGCTTACCCGTGACGGTCGGGTTGCCCACAGCCATCTACAACCTGATGGAGCTGTATCCGCAGCCGATGACTGGCCGGCCCTCTGTGCAGTACATTCCACTGCCATACCAAGCGCCCCCAGCCCCGCCGACCAAAGTGCAGTAGGTAGGCAACTTCATGCTTCTATGCGTTTTGAACCGCGATTGCAGCTGCAGTCTATAGTAAAGGTGAAATTATCAGCGGTCACCGGTCAGACGGATTGACCGCGAGTATCATAGCGATTGGTGCAACCACTATATTCTTAACAACGTGAGGAGTTAGCTATGCGACAGATCAACTTTGTCGTGATTTTCGTTATTTCCTTAGCGCTAGTGCTGTTTGGTATCGAAAATACTGACCCAACCGTTATTCATATAGTTCAGGGAGTCGATTTAGAAGCGCCACTCTGCATAGAGCTCATCGTGGCGATGGGCGTCGGTGCGGTCTTGGCTTGGGTATTTAGCGTTTGGGTGCAGGTGCAGGGCTACTTGGGCTCAGGCAAGCAGATGGAACGGCAGGAACTCCGCATTCAAGAGCTAGAGCGCGATGTTGAGCGCTATCAAGTGGAGTTGGAAGAGCAGCAGCCGATGCTGCCCGCCTCCAAAAATGGCGAAACTGATTCGGAGTCTAGCGAAGCCTTTGCGAGCTAGAAGATTGACATGACGGTGTCTCTGGCTCAAAGTGCGATCGCGTTTTTAATTGACCTGGCGGAACAGGGAGAAATTGATCCCTGGGATGTCAAGGTCATCGACGTTATTGACCGCTTTTTAAAGACCTTAAACACCGAGCCAGCCGCCTTACCTGACGAGGGGAGATCGCCTTACGAGGCCAGTCTGTCAGAGTCAGGTAAAGCCTTTTTGTATGCCTCAATGCTGGTTCTGCTGAAGGCCGATACGTTGGTGCGGGCAGAGCTGGAAGAAGCACAGGCGGAATTAGAAGCAGATGCCTTTTGGGAAGACGCGGATGAACTGGCGCAAATGCCGCTGCCGCGAAATTTGGAACAGCATTTGCACCGTCGCGCAATCGCCCCCCCGCCAGAACGCCGTCAAGTCACCTTGAACGAGCTGATCGAACAGCTCGAAACCATCGCTGCAGTGATTTCAGACCAGCCAACTCGGCCGCGCTCCCGCCGCGCCGCCCCAGTGCCTAAACGCAGCGCCGTCAGGGCAATTACTCAACTGGCCCACCAGGAAAATTTATCAGAAATTGCTGACGCCCTGGAAGGCTTTTTAGATCAGTATTGGGATGCTCTGGAAGCCAATTTAAGCTGGCTCAATTTCGAAGAGCTGCTGGCAGAGTGGCCGAAACACCGCCCCGAACAAGACAAGCACGTGGCTGAAACCCCAGAGGCTGCCGCGATTCATGAAAAAGTCGGAGTCTTCTGGGGACTACTATATTTATCCGCGCAGTCCAAGGTCGAACTCTCTCAAGAGGAACTGTACGGCGACTTGTGGGTGCGCAATCTCAAGCGCATACCCGATGGCGAGGCCACTGAAATCCCCCCCCATGTACTGCCAGATTAGCTATTGATCGCGATTAACAAAGCCGAGATGGGGAATCATGAGCGCTCTTGAGGGCTGAATGCTTAGGGCGACTTTCAAGAAATTGCCGGTCAGAAATTGGGAGGGTTCCACAGTTGCCGGGGGCAAATGGTCTTGCAAGCCGGCCTCGGGATCAATTCGAGCCGGCCAGAAACATTCTCGAAATTGAGGCATCATAGAAAGGGATCACCGTGATTTGCAAGCGAGACCAATTGACTAACAGAAATATTTGCAAAAGATAAAGCTTCTGTTGCGACTCGCTAAGCAAATCGTTCACTTCTTAAATTAGTGAGTATGCTATTGCAAATACTCACGCTGATCCTCCCGGCGAGACCCTCACCATGAGTCAACAAAGCCAACTGATCGAGTTTTTGCGTCAGGAATTAGCACTCCCCGCCGACGCGATCGCTCTGGGAATACGTCGTTCAGCCGCTTCGCCCAGTCTGTTGCCCATCGTGTTGTGGCAGTACGGATTAGTCACAACCCATCAGCTTGACCAAATCTATGATTGGTTAGAAGCCAGCGTCAGCTCATAATATTCAGCTCTTATAGCTGACTAATGTCACTTATCCTGATTCGCTGCTCCTAAATTTAAGGAGTTCTAGGGGCTGTCATCATTTAACGCTCGACTCCTGATGCTGAAAGCAGTTCAGCCCCTGGCGGGTTTTGCAGAGCGGGCGCGGTAATGCCTATACCGCAAGCATTCTGGATTTAATTGATGACGCGCCCTAGGGTCGAAGTATAGTCAAGGCCAGGGAGGATATTGTCTACCCTGGCCTTGATTTTGTAAGATTCGCTTTCTTGGCAAGCTTGAAACGCTTCAAGCATTCTGTAAAAAGAGCAAAAGCAAGATTTTAGGCTCGCTAATTTTGCTGTAGCCTCAACAGCTCTTGCTGAATCCGCTCGAACACAGTTTGATCAGAACCGTGGGCTTGCGTAATTTCGTTAAAACGACGGGGTGAAAGGTCGTTATCTTCAACAGCTTTGCGGGACTGATTGCAGTAGCTAGTGATAATTTCACGAACATCGCGGCGCACCGAGCGAGGGACCTCAGATACATCTTGCGTATTGGTGCAGCTAACGTTGATGTCGCTGATATCCATCTCTACCGTTAGCAGAATATCTTTGATCTCGGTGTAGGCAGTATTGCGGTATTGGTCAATCGCCAGCACCGCCCGTGCGTACTGAGTAATCTCTTCATTAGAAATGCCGGTCTGAGCAACCGCCGCCTGCGCAGCCAAAGACAAATGAGCAGTTGGCGCGATGGGCAGACCCATGATGCCCAACCAGCTTGAGAGCAATCCCACAGTGAGCAGCTTGGCAGCAGGTAGCGGTTGTCTAAAAATGTTTTTCACAAGAGTATTTGTCATCGCCTGAGACTCAACCAAAAAGTCAGTTTATACAACAATGGCTCATGCAGATTCTTATTTTAATCAGCAGTTCTAGGATGAGCGAATCCTTTGAGCAAATTGACACGTTTGGGCAATTTCAATCACTTTAGTTTGCAGCATAGCGGTCGCATCCTGACCACTTTTGAGCCCCGCCTCCAAGGCCAGCAAATGCCCTAAGGACATTTTTAAGCTCTGGAGAGACAGCGTAGCCACCTCCTTTTGAAGGAAATAAATGCGCTTCGGGTTACCGATTTCGGCGGCTTTGGCGATCGCCTGAGGGTCGCGCTCGCCCTGCTCCACCATGACTTTAACCCACAACCAAGTGCGAAATTGCCCTACTAGAGTCGAGACGATCCGCAGAGGAGCTTCGTTCCGATTAAGTAAATCAGATAACAAACCTAGGGCACGATCGATATTGCCGTCTCTCAGAGCGGTGGCGAGCTGCAGGCTGCTTTGGGTGCTCACCGTGACCAGTTGCGATACCGCAGAGGCATTAACTGGACCCTCGCGATCGCCCCAAAACAGCGACAGTTTTTCAAGTTCGAGCATTAGTTGTCGAGTTTGATTGCCGACCGCCTCAGTCAGTAAATCTAAAGCTTCCCGGGTCAGCGTCAGTCCCAAACGACTGGCTGCTTGCTCAATCTGTCGGGCAATTTGCTCTGTCTTCCAAGGGGGAATCGTACCAAATTCACGAATTTCGCCGTGTTTTTGCAGCAGTTTGGTCAACTTTGAGCGACCGTCAGGCTTTTGGCGGCTACTCAGCAGAAAAATGCTGGTCTCCGGCAGTTTGGGGAGCGTCCGCTCAAATTCCTGCCGCAGCGATTCACTACAGCGCTGCCCCACCGTAGTGTCCGCTAGCCAAACGAACCGCTGCCCCGTACCAAAGGGCGTGGTCATGGCTTGGTTTAAAGCCATCTTTGTCCCCTCAGCATCGTCGCCGGTGATTTTGTCATAGTTGAAGCTGGCCCAAGCTTCATCAATTGCCTGCTTGCGGAGCTGGGAGATTGCCTGCTGCATCTGAAAGTCGTCTTCTCCCCAAAAGTAATAAAGTGCCATGGATTCAAGGGGGGCTGGATGCCTGCTATCGTTTTATGATTTTAAATCCTGCTGTCAAGGTCACCATGCCGTCGCTGCCTCAACACCCAATTTTGGACCAAAGCTTTGCCCTGATTGACCAAGAGATGGGGCCACACGCTTTCTCACCGGAGGAATATGCTGTGGTGCGGCGAGTGATTCACAGCACGGCCGATTTTGAATTGGCCCATTTGCTGCGAATTTCGTCAGAGGCGATCGCGGCCGGGATCAAAGCGCTGCAGTCTGGGTCGCCGATCGTGACAGATGTGAGCATGGTGCGCCAGGGCTGCCAGGGCATGGTGCAGCAAACGTTTGGCAATCCCCTACAGGCGGCGGTAGACTTGGCTCCTGTCGCGGCCCCTGGCAAAACCCGTACGGCCACAGGATTGCTCAGAGCCGGGGAGCAGTGGCCCACCGCCATTTACGTGATTGGGAATGCGCCCACGGCCTTGCAGGCGCTCTGCGATTGCGTCGAGGCGGCGACAATCACGCCCTCATTGGTTATTGGAGTGCCCGTGGGCTTTGTGGGTGTAGTGGCAGCCAAGCAGCGACTAGCAGCTTTATCGATGCCCCAAATTCGAGTCGAGGGACGCAAGGGCGGTTCAACCGTGGCAGCGGCGATTGTCAATGCGCTCTTAGTGCTGGCGTGGGAAGCACTGCCATGACCCCGATTCAAGTGGTGGGCATGGGGCTGGATGGCGCATCGGG
>JBCCNE010000406.1:0-4815 GCA_039026015.1 Cyanobacteria bacterium P01_C01_bin.70
CGCTTTTTTTGGCGCGGGCGGTCTTTTGGGCGGCCTGACCCTGAGTCTTTGGGGTGGGCCAAAACAGAGAATTCATGGAATATTGGTCTTCACTGCAATCTGGAAATTTGGCCTGATCGTGCTGGCACTAGCTCAGCAAACATCTATTAAAATTGGCACGGCGTTGGTCTGTGGATTTTGTTCGCCCTTTCCAGGTAGCTGTAGTCAGGCGATCTGGCGCTCTAAGGTAGCGCCAGAGATGCAGGGTCGGGTGTTTGCCACCCGGTTTTTGCTAACCCAGTTAGCCACGCCGTTGGGGGCGGCGATCGCAGGTCCGCTCGCCGATCACATTTTTGAACCCGCGATGCAGCCGGGCGGCTTTCTGGCTCCACTGGTTGGCGATATCTTTGGCGTCGGCCTCGGAGCCGGAATGGCTCTCCAGATGACGCTGTTTGCCAGCTGTGGGGTGCTGGTTGCCTTAGGCGGGTATGGGGTGCGCCGACTGCGGCAGGTCGAGATCGGCGAGGGCTAGGAACCAGGGTTCTTAAAATCGATCGCATCAAGGCTCATCCCCTCTGGTCTCGGCTTAAGGCAGTGCAGACTGATCAGGTGTATGAAGTGGGTGCTCATTGGGCGATCGGTAGCTACATCGCAGCCAACCTTATCCTGGATGATTTGCTGAAGTATCTAGTTGCACGTCAATGAAATCCTCCATGGCATAATAATGCAAATTATTTTCATTAATTCGAAGGCTGGTTTTGACATCGGCATTGAGCTTTTGATAGCAACGTGACAATTCAATTTTTCAAGCAAAAACTTGACTGTCTCCACCCTGGTAGCCTTGATGATTCCAGGCTATTTCATGCCGATCCGTCGGACCAGGTTCAGGTGTGGTTGCCTCAAGTGGGGCAGGGATATGAACAAACAATCCCTCTGCGGGAGGGGTTATCCCTAAAAATTCTTGACTACACAAGACACAGCACTTTTTTGAGTCACTATCCACGACGAAATAAGTTTCTGGAGTTTGAATTTCACATAGCTGGGCCTGCATCGGGTCATAGTACTTTCTATCCCCCGCTTGCCCAAAATTCGCCGGTAGGCGTTTGGCAAACTCAACTGCGTCGACTTAACGTTGAGGTCATCTTATGTCCGCCCTTCTTCAGCCCTTACTTACACAAGGTGTTTGAGCACCTAGCATCGCAGGATCAGAACCTACTTTACAGGTGGGCTAACTGGGGTTACCGTTCTCAGCTAGGCTATGCGGCAGCATCGCCCCAAGCTGCGTTCCAGCAAATGATAAATGGGGCCGTCTCTTCGTCTCAGTTTTTTAGCGCTGATCAAGCATTTGAGAATCTGGAATTTTGGAGCTTTAGCAATCTGCGGCGGGCAATGACGCCAGAAATGCATCAGGTAGTCAATCAAATTTTGAGCTGCCCTTACAGTGGCCGCGTCCGACGAAGCTATCTAGAGCGCAAGGCGCTGGAATTAATTGCCCTCAAGCTAACTGTGCTTGACCCATCGAGATCGCTTGCATACCCATTGAATTTAGACGATTTAGACGGTATTTATCAGGCGGCTAAGATCTTAGCCTGTCAGTGCCAAAATCCACCGTCGATCAAGGTATTAGCTCGGCAGGTGGGGCTCAATCGATTGAAGCTCAACCAGGGCTTCCACCATGTGTATGGCACCACGCCCTATCGATATTTGCGGAACTGCCGCCTGGAACTGGCAAACTATTTATTGGGCACCTCAGAGTTAGCGGTTGAAGAGGTTGCCTATCAGGTTGGCTATACGAACCGTAGTCGATTTGCTACGGCCTTTCGTCAGCAGTTTGGACTTAATCCCAAAACCTTCCAGCTTCAGGTTAGTAACGCCTCTTACCAAGAAAATCACGTCAGCTAATCGGCCCTTAATCTGGGCGATCTCCCCAAAGAAATGCGTTTAGGGCGCAAAGTTTTTAACCCAAACCAGTACTCTAATCGAGAATAATTCGCTTCAAGTTCAGTGTTTTGAGTGATGGCAGTCGCTAACAGCGGGTGCGGCCTATTCGTTGAGCTGGGGCACTCGTGTGTGAGGACCATAATGAAAAAGTTTTTGCCCGGTTTAAGCCTGCTCAGCCTGTTGATTTTGGCAAGCGGGCAAGGCTCGAAAGCGCGAGCGCTGACGGGGCAGTTCCCATCTGAGCCAGAAAAGGCCATCGCAACCAACCCAGAAGTGGCAGAAATCTCCCTCACTTCTCCATCGCCCGAGCGCTCCATCTCTCCCACTCCCCTACTCCCCCACTCCGAATCCCCCCCACCCGCTACGACCGTTACCGAATGGATCGCTCAAATTGAGGCGTCGTTGGTACAAATTACAAACGTGCGTCTGGAAGCAACCGCCGCTGGGTTACAAGTGATATTGGAAACGGCGGACGGTGAACTAGCCGAGCCCACCACCACCGTATCGGGCAATGCCCTGATTGCCGTGCTCTCTAATGCCGTGCTGGCGCTGGCGGAAGGCGATGAGTTTCAGCAGTTTGGGCCCGCTGAGAACATTGCTCTGGTGCAGGTAACTGGTTTGTCAGGCGACCGGGTACAAGTCGTCATTACCGGCGCAGATGCCCCTCCTACAGTTGATATCAGCAGTGCCATCACTGGACTGACCTTAAGCGCCACACCGGGCAAGCCGACAGCCCAAACGTCTGATGATGAAACTATTCAGATTTTAGTGACGGGCGAAGAGGGCAGTCGCTACGTAGAGCCGAATACCTCAACCGCCACCCGCACGGATACTCCTTTACGCGATATTCCCCAGTCGATTCAGGTGATTCCTAGAGAAGTGCTGGAAGACCAGCAGGTGATTCGACTCAATGATGCGCTCCGCAACGTGAGTGGGGTAGTCAGCACGTCACGAGCTTCTATCCGTGGTCAACGCTTTGCTATTCGTGGATTTGAGGATTCCTCAATTCTACGGGACGGATTTAGACTGACGGCTGCGGGCTCTAATTTTGGATTTCCCGAACTCACTAACCTTGAAACTGTAGAAGTCCTCAAAGGTCCCGCCTCGATTTTAGCGGGCTCCATTGAGCCTGGAGGAGTGGTTAATTTAGTCAGCAAGCAACCCCTGAGTGAACCGTTCTACGCCCTAGAACTCCAGTCTGGCAACCGTGAATTACTCTCACCGAGCCTTGATTTTTCAGGACCACTGACTGACGATGACCGCTTGCTTTATCGCTTAAATGCCCTTGTCCGAAACGAGAATAGCTTTCGCAATTATGATACCGACATTAGGCGATCTTTTATCGCTCCCACGCTCAGCTGGCAAATTAGCGATCGCACCGATTTAACCATCAGTCTCGAATATATTGATATTGAACAACCTGCAGATAATGGTTTGGTCGCCATTGATGATGAAGTGGCCGATATTCCGTTTGATCGGGTAATTGGCGAGCTGGATGATATTAATCAAGACGAGCGTTTACGAGCGGCCTATCAATTTGAACACCGCTTTAACGATCTTTGGAAGTTGAGGAACAGTTTTAGTTATTCCAGAATTGATAGCTCTGTGAGCGTGAATTCATTTGATTCTCGCGCGCTCAATGAAGCAACCGGAGACGGTTTTCTAATTCCAGTTTCTGATAGTAGCATTCGTGAAACGTTTGATTTACAAACGAATGTGGTTGGCGAATTCAACACTGGCTCAGTTGAGCATACCGTTTTGTTCGGGGTTGATTTATTCCGAAGCGATTTTAGAGACCGTGAGCTTCGGTTTGGTTTGTTCTCACCGGTTCCTTTTAATATTTTTGATCCAATCTATGGCACGGTTCCTCGCCCCGATGAAGAAGACATTCCCCTTTTAGCCTCATCGGATACGCAAATCGATGGACTTGGCATTTACCTCCAAGATCAGGTAGCCCTGTTGGATAATCTCAAACTTCTAGCTGGGGTTCGCTATGAGACAGTTGACCAGAAAGTTACCAATAATCCAACCGACCTGAATCCGAATAGTTCGGATTCAACTCTTAATGAAGATGCCTTTACGCCTCGTGTCGGGTTAGTCTATCAGCCTATCGAAGAGCTTTCACTCTATGGCAGCTATACCACTTCATTTGTGCCGAATACGGCAACGACGTTTAATGGTGACTTGCTTGAGCCAGAAAGAGGCGAACAATTTGAAATTGGTGCTAGAGCCGACCTGCTGGCAGGGAGACTAACGGCCAATTTAGCCCTGTTCAACTTGACTAAAGAGAACGTTGCCACGACCGATCCCGATAACATCTTCTTCTCAGTGGCAACGGGTGAGCAGCGCAGCCGTGGCATTGAGTTAGATATTGCTGGAGAGATTCTGCCGGGCTGGAATATCATCGCCAACTATGCCTACATCGACGCTGAAATCAAGGAAGATGAAGATGGCAACGAAGGGAACCGACTGCGAAATATACCCGAGCACACCTTTAACCTGTGGACTACCTATGACATTCAGGCCGGTCCTCTCGAAGGTCTGGGTTTTGGGCTAGGGGTTAACTACGTAAGTGAGCGCTTCGGCGACAATGCGAATAGCTTTACCGCTGAAGATTATTTTCTGACCAATGCGGCTGTTTCCTATCAACGCGATAATTGGCGGGCAGCGCTCAATATTCGCAATTTGTTTGACGTGGACTACATTGAAGCTGCAGGCACTAGTCGGACGAGTGGCATCGATCCTGGGGAACCCTTTACCCTGATTGGCTCCTTCGCCATTGAATTTTGAGGCATTGATTTTGCGCGATAATGGCTGCTCATCAACACGCCTTCGTAGCTTGACCATAGAAAATGGCTGGCAACTATCATGACCAATCCCCATCATCCTTTGCAC
>JBCCNE010000407.1:0-4810 GCA_039026015.1 Cyanobacteria bacterium P01_C01_bin.70
GCCAAAGCTAGTAGCCTTGCCAGTGCGTTGGGGACGCACGCCTAACGAGGCGCCGACCAAACCAAACACCACGCAAACAAACGGCAACGCATACTTCTGCTGGATGCGGATTTCAAACGTGCGGATTTCGCGCTCGTCTCCCGTTTTGCGAATTACCTCGCGAAGATATCGGGAGGCTTCGATAATATTCATTTCTTCATCGTCTTTGGTGCGATTAGCAATATCAAACGGGGTGCTCGGCAACTGCACTTCCTGGTTTTCGAATTTAACGATATGGCTAAAGGAACCATCGGGAGAAACAGCATAGATGGTGCCGTCAAAAAAGTCCCATGTTTTTTCTCCTAGATCAAAAATGGCGGAGTCAGCGCTGACAATCTGGCTCAGTCCGTCCTGGGTATAGTCCAACACGGTGAGCCCATACATGCGCTCGCCATCAAAGCTCTGGGCGTAAAACAGCCGTTTCATCCGCTGTTCATCGTCGTCGTCGGTGTCATCGAACTCTTGATAGAGAATATTGTGCTCGGCGAACGGGGGACGCTCCGAGTTGAGCGCCCGATCGAGGGTGAGGTCGGCTTGGTAATTGGCGGCTGGCGTGATGAGCTCATTAAAAGCAAAGGTAACGCCAGTGATAGCAATGCTAAAGGCGATCGCCGGGGCAATAATCCGCCGAACGCTGACGCCACAGCCCCGCAGAGCAATCAATTCGCTATCGGCAGACATGCGACTGTAGGCCATCATTGTCGCCAACAACGTTGACATTGGAAACGCTAGTACGATGAATTCTGGCAGCTTAAGGGCAAAAATTTGCATAGCCAAGCCCACTGACAGCCCTGACTCAGTTACCCGGCGAATCAGCTCAAATAGCGCCCCAACTGAAATACCAATAGAAGAAAACGCCCCTACCCCAAACAAAAAAGGCAGCAAAATTTCACGCACGATGTACCAATCCATAACGGAAAATTGGTGCCAAGCAGAAGGCGTGCGAGCTGGCTCAGGCAGCGTAGATTTTGCAAAAGGGGTGTCCATAAATTGAGAAAACGGCTCGATTTTGACCAAGAAAACGGCTGGTGAGCATCATCGACTGGCTACAGCTTGAAGTCTTCCCCCAAATAATGCTGACGGACAAGGGGATTGTTATAGAGATCTTGAGCCGTGCCAGACGCCAAAATGCGCCCTTCGCTCATGATATAAGCGCGATCGATGATTTGTAGCGTTTCGCGAACGTTATGGTCAGTGATCAAAATGCCGATATTGCGGGCCCGTAACTGGGCAATCATGGCTTGAATTTCCGCGACGGCAATGGGATCAACCCCGGCAAACGGCTCATCTAAGAAGAGAAACCGGGGGCCATCCTCACCAGAGGCCAGGGCGCGGGCCAGTTCCGTGCGTCGCCGCTCGCCCCCCGAAACCAGATTGCCCAACGTGTGGGCTACCGTCTCTAACCGAAACTCCTTGAGCAGGTCGTGCAGCCGATCTTGGTAGCTTTCCGGGGGAACGCTGGTTTGCTCCATCACCAGCAGCAAATTATCCTGCACCGAAAGATTTCGAAAAATGCTGGGCTCTTGTGCCAAGTAACCAATGCCTAAGCGCGCCCGTTGATGCATCGGCAGGTCAGTAATGTCAATCTGGTCTAAACAAACGCGACCCAAATCTGGCCTTTCGAGCCCTGTCGCCATATAAAAAGTGGTCGTTTTGCCAGCCCCATTCGGTCCCAAAAGTCCGACGACTTCACCTTGGGCAACCGACAAGCTTACCTGATGAACCACCTGGCGTTTGCCATAGGTTTTTTCGACATTTTCTAAAACGATTTTCAAGGGGCTATGTGTCCAGCAGGTTTACCAAGATTCGGCTCAAATTCTATCAAAGCGCATCTCGCTCATAACAAGTCATTTGGAGTCACCATCGAGCAGCGTCCTTTTAGTATGGGCAAACCGCTACCAGGATACCCAAATAGCGTTGCATCATGGTGACAGAGGGTGAAAAATCCAGAGCGCTAACGATGCTAGTTTGGCGGGTCTCGTTCGTCGCTCTGGTCTTCAGCATAGAAAATCGCATCCTGTTCGACGGTTAGCCACAGGCTCGACTCCAGCGATGGTAGGCGACAGCAGCCGGAGAGCGTCAGTCGAGCGGCGATATGCTAAGCGTGGTGTCGGGTGGTGCCGTAGTCGCCCCACTGGCAGCGGGTTCTTCATCGCTTTCAGAGTTGTCGGTTGGCGCCGAATTATCCTGCAGGATATAGGTTGTTTCCACCTGATCGTTGGGTTGAGGCAGGGCAATAAAGCGTCCTTCGTCGATTAGGTAGGTCACGGTTTCGGCTTCTAAACGGTTACCTTCTTGCAGCACGATTACATTGCCGCTGAGAATCATGCGATTTTCTTCGCTGAAATATTGCGCCTGAGCTGAAGTCGCGGTGATATCACGGGCGGGATAGTCGATTTGCACGTTGCCCCGAGCTGTGACCACTCCAGTGATAGCGTTGGCTTCCTGGACGTCAGCTTTTAGAGTGATCGTGCCTTGCTGCCCTGTTTGGGCCTGCACTTGAGGCATCGACGCCGGGCCAGTCAGCCAAAAGCCTATAGCCCCCAACAAAGCCAGAACACAAGGAGATCGCCAGCTGCGCCCCAGATTAGTTCTATCTTTCACCTTTGATACCCGAGACTCGTTGGCCATCAATTGCCCCTCACATCAACTATTTAGACGCTTTCCTATTATTGTCAGTTCCAGCCAAAAGGCATCGTACTGCAGTTAAGTTTTGTGCGATGCCTGCTCCATCTTGCCTTTTATATCCACACTTAGGGCATTCAATCAGGAACCGATGAAGCATCGCTCTCACATTTGATGTGCCATTTGGGGAGCGTAGCGGTAGCGCCTGGCCCGGGCTGTCCCTGCTGAATCTGGGTAAGGGCGGTAGCCGACAGCACCACCTGCTCAGGGCCTAATTGCTGGATCGAGGCGAGCCAGTCACTCGCACAGTCGAGCAGGTGACTGACATCAATCCCGTGATAGGTCGGCTCAAAGGGCTCTAAGCGCCCAATGCCTTCTCCCAAGAGGATCGCTGTGCCTTGCCAGTTGTGATTACCCAAATGATAGAGCGCTACCGATAGCTGCAAAATCCCCTGAAAGAAGGGTTTCTCAGCGATCGCAGCTTCCATCCACAGGGCTTCCATGGTGTCGTGGCAGGCATAGTATTCGCCCTGATTAAATTGCTGGAGCCCTTGTTGAAACTGATGGGCAGCTGCGGGCGACAGATCAAATGACATAAGAAGAAAAGCCGTCAGTAAGTTGAACAATTGGACAAATCAATGATTGGGCTAGCAGGCTACGAATTGTTAATGAAGAGGTGGTATTCTCCACTGATGAGTGTGTGAGGGATCAATTATATGGTAAGCATTTCGGCGCAACCGATGAGTTGCTTAGATTCCGCGAACCCCCAAGGACCCGGCTGGCAGTCTTTAAGACTTCCTGATACTAAGCTTTTCGGTACAGACGGCATTCGAGGGAGAGCTGGTGAATTATTGAATGCCCCGCTAGCCCTCCAAATTGGTTATTGGGCCGGTCGGGTTTTGCAGCAGCAGTACGGTGTTGACGGGCCGGTTTTATTGGGACAAGATTCCCGCAATTCGGGACCTGTGCTGGCGGCAGCGCTGGCGGCGGGACTGACCTCAGCCGGCTTAGAGGTATGGAATTTAGGGCTTTGTCCAACTGCGGCTGTGGCCAACCTCACATCTAGCCTCGGGGCGATCGCGGGCGTCATGATCTCCGCTAGCCACAACCCGCCTGAGGACAACGGCATCAAGTTTTTTGGCCCCCAGGGCACCAAACTACCCACGGACGTGCAGCAGCAGATTGAGCAGGCCCTGCGAGGCGTCGCTTCAACCGCTCCCGCCATCAGCCGCGCCTGGGGACAGTGGCATAATCGTCCAGAATTGGTGGAACAGTATCTCGACTTTTTGCATGAGCCGCTGCCGAATCTCAATCTAGGCGGTCTCAAGGTGGTATTGGATATGGCTTGGGGAGCCGCCGCCGGGATTGCTGATCGAGCCTTCGACAATACGGCAGCTGAGGTCATTGGCATTCATGGCCTGCCGGATGGCGATCGCATCAACGTTAACTGTGGCTCAACCCATTTGGAACCGCTTAAGGCTGCAGTTAGAGAACATCAGGCCGATATTGGCTTTGCCTTTGATGGCGATGCTGATCGCGTCATTGCGGTCGATGGCCAGGGCCGCGTGGTTGACGGCGACTACATCCTTTACTTTTGGGGCAAGACCTTGAAGGCCGCCCAGCGCCTGCCGGAAAACTTGATTGTCTCGACTGTTATGGCGAATCTGGGCTTTGAGCGAGCCTGGCATGCTCTCGGAGGTTCCCTGCTGCGCACCAAAGTCGGTGATCAATACGTTCATGCTGAAATGGTTGGTCGGGGGGCTAAGCTCGGCGGCGAACAGTCGGGCCATATCCTGTGCCATCACTACAGCTTGACGGGCGACGGTATTTTGACGGCGCTGCACTTGGCAGGCTTGGTGCAGCAGGTTGGGGGCTCGTTAGCTGCTTTGGTCGATCAAAGTTTTACTACCTATCCGCAACGGCTGGAGAATGTGCGGGTCGAAGATAGCGATCACCGCAAAAATTGGCAAAATTGTGGCGCAGTGATGCAGGCGATCGCTCAGGCGGAGGCCGATATGGGTGCCCTGGGCCGAGTTCTGGTTCGACCATCAGGCACCGAACCCTTGATTCGCGTCATGGTCGAAGCGGAGCAACAATCCTTGGTTAATCACTGGACTGATCACATTGCCGCTGCTGTACGAGCAAA
>JBCCNE010000408.1:0-4787 GCA_039026015.1 Cyanobacteria bacterium P01_C01_bin.70
ATCTCTTCAGTTGATGATTGCCCTAACTTATCAACGGCTGCGTTAGCGGTCTTGCACAGAACTGCGCTGGCGATATTGCCCCGGTGTAACGCCGAAGACCCGCTTGAAACTGCGGGTGAAATGGCTTTGGTCAAAAAATCCGGTCGCGATCGCAATCTCTGCTAAAGACTGCGATGTTTGCAGCGCTTGCTTGGCTTTCAGCAGTCGGACTTGCCGCTGGTAGCGGTGCGGGGGCAGTCCCCACTGGCGGCGAAAGCTACGAATCAAATAGTAAGAGCTCAGATTGCTGAGCTGACTTAGGGTGGCAATCGAGACATTCTCAGCGTAGTGTTCTTCTAGATATGCCCGCACCAAGGCCACTGCCTGCGACTCTTGACCAGCTGGCTTAAAGGGGGCAGTGACGCTGTGATGCTGCAGTAGCTGCGACATGAGCGCCAGCAACAGGGACTGTTGAGTCAACAGCGGGCTAGACTCATTCAGCGCTTGAAACGTTCGCCAAAAGAGCGATCGCAATCTGGGGTTATGCACCACTGGAGCGCCAAACACGGGCAAGGACTGGTCTGCCTGCTCTAGCTGCGCCAACAGCGATGCCATTAAAGAGGGGCTGATGTAGAAATTGCGAAACCCCCAACCGCGATCATTCGCCGCCTGCCCTGTATGCACCTCGCCTGGATTCAGCAATTTAAAACTGCCTGGCGGGCTATCAATTAGACTGCCGCGAAACAGGCTTTGCCCCAGCCCTGTCTCATTCAGTCCGATTGTGTAAGCGTCATGAAAATGCTTATCGAAGGCGTATCCACAAAGATGGGCCTGGAATAGCTCCAGACCGCCAAAATGGGGCATCCATAGATGGGCGAATTCGGTAGAGCGAGACATGATATGACAAGTGGCTGCCAGAAGGGAAAGTAGCCGGTAGCTTCTCTACGTACTACATCTTCTGCTCCCTCGCTTCTTATTTGATAATCGTCATAATTGGTTCACTAGCGAAGGGATGTTCAGGTTTAGCATAATGTCGCTGGACGACCAAATAGAGCCGCGTTAGACCGTCGTGCTCTCTAGGAAAGTGGGGGAAGCAACGGCCGACCCGTACAGCAGAGCCTGGTCAAAAAGCTTTGGGGTCGCCTCTACAGTTTGAGTTCAAAGCATCAAAACAGAGTCATAGTAGTCATTAATCCCCAAAAAAAATCGTCAGGTAAGAGCTAGAAACCTGACGAGAATGATGTTCTATTTGATCGCACCCAACCTTAGCTGAGCCAGCCATCGCCCAAGAGCGCTCGGTCTAAGAAATGTCCTAAATCAATCTGCTCTGCCGGGACGTTAATCCATGCAGCCAGCGGCCAAAATCTTAGACACGTGATAATTGGGAGCACTCAAGGATGCTTACGCCGATCGCTCAGACCGACGGCGACGGCTTGCGATCGCCGCACCAGCGATCGCTGTCAGCCCCAGAATCGTAGCTGGCTCAGGGACATCAGCAACGCCAACCACCTTAAAGTCAGGCCCGTTGAAGCCTGTATAGCCGTACTGGTTGCTGAAAATAGTCACCGGCCCACTGTACTTACCCGTAATGCCAAAGTCAGACAAATCAACTCCGTAGCTACCGACTTTCTGGGCTCCTCCAATTTCGGTGGTATCGAGCGTGTAAGTGGTCTCTCCCTGAGCAAAATCCTGCCTCGTCAGAATCTTCGTCACGCCATTGATCGTCACGCCCAGGTCACTGTTGATGCCACGCTCCCAAAACAGCAGTTGGCTGAACGCTTTGTCAAAGTTGAGATCCATCGAAAAACTGGCGCTATTGCTATCTTCGGTATCAACGATGCTGCTGAGATAAGGATTGCCCAGAGATGTGACAACATCAGAGGCCATCGGATCTTCAACTGCGGTGCCGTTGGTGGCGTCGTCACCTTGGTCAGAACTCGCTGCGCCAGTGTTACCACCGGTATACTGCGAGTTCGTAAAATTACTTACACTGTTCACTAAGGCAAAGTCAGTAATAATCTCACTCCCGATTTCTACTGACTCAAGCAAAATATCGCCTTTAGGCGGAGCACCACTCCAGTTAGTGTCGAAGGTAAAAGCATTGGCACTACCAGCCGCCATTAACAGGCAACCAGCGGCAGCACTAGCGGTCATTGCGGATTTTGTCAGGACAGAAAGCATAGTAGGGTTTCCACTGAGATTAAACATGTTCTCAGTATATTTTTTGAATTTTTAGCATGCATGCTAATACTTAGTATTTATTGGTAACTTTATATACATGACTGGATTGTATGAGGTTTATGCGGCGATCGCGGAATGACAAATCCTGCACCAGGATGCGCCGTGCCAGCAAAGTTTCACTGCACAACACGGTTCAGCCTTAGGCAGCGTGAATGGACGTCTAAAAGCGCTTAATCAGGCGATCGCATACGCCGTTAGGCAAGCAATGCGATGCTGACGAGGAGAAGGTTAAGCGATCTAGGGGCTGTCATCATTTAACGCTCGACTCCTTATGCTGAAAGCAGTTCAGCCCCTCTAGCGGGTTTTGCAGAGCGGGCGCGGTAATGCCTATACCGCCAGCCTTCTGGATTTAATTGATGACGCGCCCAAGCGTATTCTGCCCCAACGGCAATTGGCTGCGTTGATCAACTTCCCGAAAAGGCAGTCTTACTTAAGTGCTGTACTGGGCTTTCCAAACCAAGCTGGCCATGAGGTTAGCCGTCATGTGGGCCAAAATTGGCACCAGCAAGTTACCTGAATACAGCGCACTAACGGCTAAAATCAGGCCGATAATGGTGGCCCAGACCACATACGGCCACTGCTGCAGGCCGCTGAGGTGCAAAACGCCGAAGCATAAGCTAGAAAACACGACACCGTAGACGTCGAGGCCGATCGCCGGCAGCATCACTCCACGAAACAGCAGTTCCTCACTCAGACCGGGCAATAGCCCCATCCAAATCAGGTCGGCCCAAGCCAAAGGTTCTAAGACTATCTTGAGGTATACATCAGCACTGTTGCGGTATCCCGGCCAGGTCCGATAGGCGATCGCGCTGGCGCCAGTAATGCCTAATCCAATGCCCACACCCAGCAGCGAAATCTCAGCGTTGAAGTCTACTGACAGCAGTATGACTGAGTCCAATAACAGCCAGAAGCGAGCTATTAGCAGCAGAACCAAAGCGGTCACGCCCATTGCCACTAACACTTGGACGCGACTCAAAGGTTCCATTTGCGGATCATTGGGGGCAGGATTAGTCACTCAGTGTTAGTCCAGGGAAAATAGTGAGGAAACAATATTCACAACCATACAGAATTTTCTCAGCAATCAGAATACCTGTGTAGAGGTGATTTACAAACTCTGTGAGCGTCAGTGATACCAGGGACTTTATACTCTCATGTCAATGCAAGGGATTGAGCCATCTGGCGGATTCTAGGAACTGTCACGGTTTCGCTGCCAGGGCTGCTGCAGCCAGCGCTTCAGCCCCTTTGCTGACGCAGTTGAAGCGGGCACGGTAAGGTTTATCTCAAAGTTTTTTAGTATCAACCATTGATGCACCCAAATCAAACTGCGATTTGCGATCTGAACGGTGCCGGCGAGTTCCCTGGCTCAGGAATCAAGCGCTTCGTGTCAAAATGCCAATAGGCGATCGCGCAGCTAGGAGCAAATGATTATATGGTGCAGCGTATTGAACCTCAGCCAGGCCAAGAATCCGTATGGGACTATCCTCGTCCGCCGCGGGTGGAGCCTTCTCCACGACGCATCCGCGTTTTATTCAATGGCGTGACGATTGCCGACTCTCAGCACACGTTTCGAGTGCTGGAAACGAGCCACCCGCCGGTTTACTACATCCCCTTGGCAGATGTGGAGCAGGCATATTTGGAACCGACTCAACGGACAAGCTTTTGCGAATGGAAAGGGGCAGCGCAATATTTCAACCTGGTGGTGGGCAATCGCCGCGTAAACAATGCCGTCTGGCGCTATCCGCAACCGACTGAACGATTTGCTGAGATCCGCGACTGCGTTGCCGTCTATCCGAGTCAGATGGACGCCTGCTACGTTGACGATGAGCAAGTGCAGGCTCAGGCGGGCGACTTCTATGGCGGCTGGATTACCCGCGACATTGTGGGGCCCTTTAAGGGCGGGGCAGGCACCTGGGGCTGGTAATTTTCAGCTGCCAGGAACGAAAGCGCATGACGTCAAAATTCACCGATTCAGCAGGAGCTTATGGAGCCTGCAGACGTTTCGTTGAGATTTCATTTGGGAACTCTCGAAGCAGTAAGCTAACGAATCTGTAGCAATCTGCAATTAGGTGAGCACAGCTCAGATTTCTGAACTGTCCAGCCAGCCTCTTAATTCTGCATGCTGCGGCATGAGCTCCCAAACAATAATGTCCCCAACCGACCAGAACAGTTCACCAAAAATGAACTGTTACCAAGACAATTTTCGGTAATTGCCTCTGTTCGGTGCTCGAAAGATTGAAGAAGATAGAACTATACAGACTTAACCGGCATGGCTGAGGTCTACCTGCCTATTCATCTGGGAAACGCTAAATGGCCTAAACAGGGCAGCGGATTTCAGTGAAAGTTGACTGAGCAAGCCCACTAAGTCTGACTTGGCCGCAAAGGCTTTATACAAACATGTGGTTTTTGCATAGATGCCATCAATCCCGCCGTTTGTTCGCGGTAGAGGAGATTTTTAGGATGAAGTCATCTGCAGAAAGGCATCAGCAAACCTTGAATTAGTTCGGAGGAATCAGCCATGTTTTGGCTATCGATGACGAATTTATCGTCTGAACTTGAAGCGATCGCTC